>JAYWFP010000160.1:0-4316 GCA_043778745.1 Chloroflexota bacterium | reverse complement strand
GGTGCAAATAGACATCGCGTCCGGCGGCCGTGATCGGGAGGGCGAGGATCGCGCCAAGCAGGCCCCCGATTGTTGCGCCCAGGATCAGCGCGAGCATGACGATGCTCGGATGAAGGTTCGTCGCATTCCCCTGGATCTTCGGCACCAGGAGGTTGTTCTCGAGTTGCTGGATCCCTAAATACAGGATGAACGCCGCCGTGGTCGCCTCGATTCCGGCCGTCGCAGCGAGAAGAATCGCCGGGATGGCGGCGAGAATCGGTCCGATGATCGGCAGAAGCTCCAGGACGCCGGCGATGACCGAGAGCAGCACGGCAAAGCGCGTGAAGATCGGGTTTACGGTTTCCCCGAGCACGAACAGCCCGACGAATGTCGCTATGCCGACCACGAGGCCGAGCAGGACCTGGCCGCGAACCCATGAGCCGAAGACGCGACCGACGATCGAGGTGACGGCCTCGATGTCGGGCAGCCACTCACGCGGCATCGCGGACTCGAAGGCTCGAGCCAGCTGGGGACGATCCTTCAGGACGAAGAACGCCCAGACCGGGACGATCAGGAACGTGAGGAGGGTCACGACGATCGCCGTCGTGGCCTGGAGGACCGGAAGCAGAACGGTCGGATCGACGCCGAAGTCGCCGGCTGCAAGCTTGGCCAGGCGCTCGTCGATCGCCTGCCGTATGGCAGGCGGCAGTTCCAAGCCACGGTATATGGCCCCGAATTGGGCGAGCTGTGCCTGAAGGCGCGCCACGAGGCCAGGCAGGTCGGCCGCGAACTGGCGAATCTGGTCGACCAGCGGCTGAAGCATCAGGTTGAGGCCCTCGACGACCAATACGATCGCGACCCCGTAGACCGCGAGGATCGCGATCGGCCGCGGAACTCGGCGTCGAGACAGCCATTCGACGGGCGGGGCGAGCAGATAGACGACGAGGAGACCGACGATGAACGGTCCGAGTGCCTCGCGGCCGACATACAGCACGATCGTCACGATCGTCAGGGCAACCGCGAGCAGCGCGACGCGGGGTGACATCGGGGGGAGCCTGCGGGCGGTCATGGCCATCCTTCCGGCAGACTAGCAGAGCTATGGAGGCCCCCAAACCGGTTGCGCCCGTCGACACGCGCCAGCGCTGGCGCCTCGTGTACGCGCGTTCGGCTGCCGCGCCCCACCTCGCGCCTCGAGACCAGCAGGCCGGCTGGGAAGCTGGCCTCATCGCGAGCGGCCTGCCCGTGGTTGGACTCGAGCTTGAGCCGCCGCGGCCGCGCATCGCGTTTGCGGCACCCCTCGGCGTTGGCCTTGTGGCTGAGCGGGAGCTGGCCGATCTCTTCCTCTCGGAGCGCCGACCGGTCGCCGACGTGCGCCTCGCGCTTACGGAGCACCTGCCCGAGGGCTACGAATTGGTCGACCTGCACGATGTCTGGCTCGGGGAGCCGGCGCTGCCCGGCCAGGTTGTCGCCGCCGACTATCGAGCCGCCGTCCGTGTGACTCGCGCGGTAACTGAGTCAGCCGTGGCTGACGTGACCGCCGTGGCTGACGTGAACGCCGTTGCTGACGTGACCGCCGTTGCTGACGTGACCGCCGTCGCGATGATGACGAACGCTGCTCGCCAGCTACTCGAGGAGTCCACCTTGCCCCGGACCCGGGACAAGGGCGGACGAGCGGTCGCCTACGATCTCCGGCCCCTGCTCGCGGACATCGTCGTGGATGGGGTCGCTGGTCCGGCGCCCGATCCCCTGGCCGGCCCGGACGGCCCGGTCGCGTCCGAGCAGGACCTGATCGAGATCCGGATCCGGGTTCGCTACGATCCGGAACGTGGTGTCGGGCGCCCCGAGGAAGTAGTCGCGGCGCTCGCGGAATTGGCCCGTTTGGAGCTCTCCCTCGAGTCGCTCGTTCGCGAGCGGGTGCTCCTCGCCGCTGACGAAGTCGCTGTCCCCTTACCTTGGACAGAATCGCTGTCCTCCGACTCGACGCCGGGTGACGATTGACGCTCGGGGCGCCTTCGCCGTACACTTTCCGTTCGCGCCTCGACCTGATCGGGGTGCCTACCCTTGTCCCCACAGGCCGCGGTCCGTTCGCCGCGCGACCGCCAAGCCAGTCCGCAGAGGATCCATGTACGCAGTCATTGAGACCGGCGGGAAGCAGTACCGCGTCGAGGTCGGCACCGAGCTCGAAGTCGAGCTTTTGGAAGTCGCCGCCGGCGACGCCATCACCCTCGATCGAGTCCTGCTCGTTGCCGATGGCGACGCAGCCGAGATCGGCCGCCCGACCGTGCCGAACGCGACGGTCGCTGCCGAGGTCCTGCGCCAGATCCGTGGCGAGAAGACGATCAGCTTCAAGTACCGGCCCAAGGCCCGCAGCCGAGTCAAGAAGGGCCATCGCCAGGAACTGACCGTGCTCCGGATCAGCGACATCGTCCTCGGCGGACGCAGTGCCGCGGCCGATGCCGCGAAGGCGGTCGAGGCGAAGGTGACGGAGCGGCAGCGGCTCGAGGCCGTGGCGAAGCGCCAGGCCGAGGCCGACGCCGAACTTGCCGCCAAGCTCGCACCCCCGAAGCCGAAGGCCGAGACGGCCAGCACCAAGGCCGGGAGCACGAAGCCCGGGAGCACCAAGGCCGGGAGCACGAAGGCCACCAAGGCCACCAAAGCCCAGAAGGCATCGACACCCGCCACCAGGACGTCAGCCGCATCGGCTGCGAAGTCGAAGGCATCGACACCCGCCACCAAGTCGACGACACCTGCGGCTGCCAAGGCAACCAAGGTATCGGCGATACCGGCGGACAAGCCCAAGCGCGCCCGCGCACCGAAGAAGGACGAGTAGTCGATATGGCCCACAAGAAGGCCGGCGGCACATCCAAGAATGGCCGCGACAGCGTCGGCCAACGGCTCGGGATCAAGGCCGGTGACGGCCAGCTCGTGACCGCCGGAACGATCATCGTTCGGCAGCGCGGCATGACCTTCCTGGCCGGCAACGGGACGGGCCTGGGTGGCGACTACACGGTCTTCGCGACCGTGCCCGGCCACGTGAAGTTCGAGCACGCCACCAAGACCAAGAAGCGCGTTCGAATCATCGAGCTCGCAGCCACGGCCGCGGCCGAGGCCTGACCAGCAACCTACGCAACCGCAGCGGCGACCACCGACGGGGCGACGTGACCCTGATCGGACGGCACCGAGGAGAACAGCCGTGAAGCCCGATATTCATCCCCTGTACCACCAGGCGGCGGTTCATTGCGGGTCCTGCGGGACCGAGTGGGCCGTGGGTTCCACGCGAACCGAACTCCGCGTCGATGTCTGCGGCAACTGCCATCCGTTCTTCACCGGCAAGCAGACCATCATCGATACCGCCGGTCAGGTCGAGCGATTCACGAAGCGCCTCGAGCGCCAGGTACGCGCCGGCTGATCAGGCACGCGCCGGCTGAGCCGGCCGAGCCGGCTGACCAGGCCGAGCCGGCTGAGCCGGCCGAGCCGGCTTGACCCAGCCGAGCCAGGCGCGGCCGGGGCTCGAAAATATCAACGCCGTGGCGGGCCCAGACGGCCCGCCGTCGTGATTCTCGGGCCCCGCCGGTAGACTTCCGGCCATGGCACGATTCAACTACGGCGGTCAGGCCCTCATCGAGGGCGTTCTCATGCGTGGGCGGAATGCCATTGCGGTTGCCTTCCGGCACCCGGACGGGCATATCGTCTGGGCATCGGAGCCACTCAATACCGGGCCGCACGCGTGGCGACTTGCCAGCGCGCCCCTCATCCGCGGGCTCGTTCTCCTGTACGAGACGCTGGTCATCGGCACCCGCTGGCTGATTCGAAGCGCCAACATCCAGGCCAACGAGGACGGCGTTGAGCTCGGTCGCGGCTCAGTCGCCCTGATGCTCGGGCTCACCCTGGTCCTGGGGATCGGCGTGTTCTTCCTGCTCCCGCTGGTCATCGCCAGCGTGGCGACCGCGAATATCAAGCAGGGCTTTGCCCAGCACCTGGTCGAGGGGCTCGTCCGGGTGGGGATCTTTCTCGGCTACCTCGCTCTGATCTCGCGAGCGCCGGACATCCGCCGCGTGTTCGAGTACCACGGGGCTGAGCACATGACCATCCACGCCCTCGAGGCGGGTCAGCCCCTGACGACGGCCAACGTGCGAGGCCATCCGACGGCACATCCACGCTGCGGAACCGAGTTCCTCGTCGTCCTCATCATCCTGTCGATCATCGCGTTCACCCTGGTCGGACGTCAGGAGCCGCTGGTCATGATCGCCAGCCGGATCCTGCTGATTCCGGTCCTCGCTGCCCTGGGCTACGAGGTCCTGCGCTGGGGCGCTCGCCACCGCAGCAACCCGCTCATC
>JAYWFP010000159.1:0-10177 GCA_043778745.1 Chloroflexota bacterium | reverse complement strand
CTGAATCGGGTCCGCGTCTTCGTCGCTCATCGTTGCTGGCGCCGACCGGTCGGCGCCACGGTCGCCAGGCTGGATGTCGTCGCGGTCCGAGGTTTCGGGCTCGGGTCCGGTCAAGATTCGGTGAGCGAATCGCCCGATCGGGACCGACCGGGGCGGGCCGCAGCCGACCGAGCCGACGCGGGAGGGATCGCGGCCGGGCGGATCGCGGCCGGGCGACTTGCGGACCGTTCCGCGACGGTAGCGTCGCCCGCGCCGAGTGCCTCGCGGGCCGGTGTCGAGACGGCGCCAGCCACGATCTCAGGTCGTTCAAAATCCCGACCGCACCAGGCGCACAGGGACCAGTCGAGGCCTACGAGCCTCGAACAGTTTGGGCAGACCCGGTTGAGCCGGGTCCGACAGGTCGGGCAGATGATCCATTCGTCGTGGACCGTCCGATCGCAGGTTGGGCAGTGCCGAACCGCCTCGATCTCTGCCAGCATCGCCTCTTCGGCGAGGTTCCGTTCATAGACCTCGCCGATCCGCTCCTGCGGTCGCACGATCCGATATGCGAAGACCGCGAGCGGGAAAAGCACGGGAGTGAAGACGATCACGAAGGCGGCGGCGAGGTACGGCGCGATCGGGTTCTCCGATCGGAGCTGCATATCCCGGAAGGCCCAGTAAGCGGCGGCGAGCCACAGCACAACCCAGTAGATCGCGATGATCTGGAGGCCGAACCGGATGACCGGGTTGTCGAAAATGGAGCCGATCGCGCTGCCGATGGTTCCGAGAATCTGATCCATCCGGTGGGCGTGAGCCTCCCTGTTTGGTGGTGCGCCGACGATGCGCCGCGAGGACCGGGGCAGTGTACCAGCGTCGTTCCGGGGCGCCGGAAGGACGAATCACGCCACGTAACGTGCCTGGCTCGGACGGCCGGAGGCCCCGGTGCGTGACGATCGGCCGGTGCGAGCGTGCGGCCCGCGACGCCAACCGGCCACGCCAACCGGCCACGCCAACCGGCCACGCCAGCCGGCCACGCCAGCCGGCCACGCCAGCCGGGCCAGCCGGCCACGCCAACCGGCCACGCCAGCCGGGCCAGCCGGCCACGCCAACCGGCCACGCCAACCGGCCACGCCAACCGGCCACGCCAACCGGCCACGCCAACCGGGCTTTCCTGCCGAGTCGACACCCGGGGACGACAGGGCCTCGAATTCCGCCCAATTCCGCCCGACCGGACGCTTGGACTGCGCCTGTTCGTGCTCAGAGGCATGGCAATTCCCCCGGATTTCGCCTCATACTGCCTCGCGGCGGGGCCTCAAGACTGCCCAATTCTCCGGGGATGTCGATGTGGCAGGAAGCTCATAAGCACGGACCGCAATCCAACACGGAGCCGGAAGGGAGAGGTATTCCGGCGGTACGGACCGGAACCCGACACGGATCCTGAAGTCAAAACCGCCATCTCACGGATCTGGGAGAGAGGCCGGATCGCGGCCCGGCATTCAGGCCGCAGGCGCCTGACGCGCCCTCGGCGCTTCCGCAAGTATCCCGCCAACGATCAGGACCACGGCTCCTGCGGCACCGGCGACGGATCCGAACTCGGCCCCGAAATCGCCGATGACATAGGGCCACAGCAGGCCAAGAAACAGCGATCCGCCAATGAGCGGCAGCGCAGCGGCCCGGATCCAGAGCGGGACTCGGTTGGGCAGGATAGCCAGAATCGCGATGGCGATGAGAGTCGCCAGGATCGGCAGGTTGGCCAGGCTCGAGAGTCCCCAGCTGCTGGTGTAGTCCACGATCCCCGGTGCCCATGGAAGGAGAAAGCTGGCGGCGGCAACGGCACTTCCGGCCATGACCAGCCACTCCGAGAGGCTGTTCGGGGCATCGAATGGGACGTCAGCGAACAATGGGGCTTCGCCCGGCCGCGGTACAGCCGAGGCACCGCCCGGCCGCGCTGCCGCCGATGCACCTCCTGCGCCCGACACGGAGGAGTTACCCGTCAAAGCGGAGGACATGGGTCGCGAGGAAACGCTGCCACCAACTGCCGTGGCTGGACTGGAAACCTCTGGCTCGAGCGTACCGGCGAGGGGCATCGTACCGGCGAGGGGCTCGAGCGTACCGGCGAGGGGCATAGCTTCGGCGAGTGGCATCGCCTCGGCTGGGGGCGTGACTACCCGCGGGGCGGATGCAATGCTCTCCGGGAAGCGCGGCCCCTGGCCTACCGACGCCACGCCCTGGTGCACGGCCGACGGGCTCAGATAGGCGCCGGGCAACTTGAGGGACGGCACAATGAGGCCCGAAGCAAGGCCGTCGGCCGCTTCGTTTTCCTCGATGCCCTGTGAGGTCCAATCCGTCGTCGCCGCCGATTCGGTGCCGCGCGCGGGGACATCGACGAGCACGCCACAGGCGGGGCATGTGAGGCTGCCCGGCTGGATCGGTCGTCCGCACGACCAGCAAGGAACGGGGCCGGCTGTCATCAGAACTCCCCCAGCGCGCAAGTGCACACGCGTGTGCGTGGCCTTCAGGGTGCCAGATGTGACGCCGTTCGGGAAGCCTCGGATTGCTGCGGGACGATGACAACCGCCGAAAAGCCACCCGTCGGTGCGGGGCGATGACAACCGCCGAAAAGCCACCCGTCGCTGCGGGGCGGCGGATAAGCGCTGCAATGGCTCACTTCGCTGCGGGGCGGCGGATAAGCGCTGCAATGGCTCACTTCGTCAGGGCCTGCACGGGTGCCGGGGTTTGGCTCCGCCCCTGGATCAGACTCCGCCCCTGGATCAGGCTCCCGAATCCACCGGCTGGTGGCGCCCGACCTCGAACGTCCATGCCGCGGATCGCCAGGCCACCGCGATTGCGAGTAGTACGGCGGTCCCGATCCAGCTGACCGACAGGAAGCCGAGGGCCAGGCCTCGCTCGATGATTGTCCCCCCGTCGAGGATCACGATCCGCGCGTGCTCGAACGCGAGCCCGATGGCCAGATCCCCACCGACGGTGGCCGCAAGGAGCGTCGCATTCGTGATGACCAGGACCAGCAACCCCGAGGGGCGCAACAACCCCGTCAGGCCACCAACGAGGGATCGCCCGATCCCCGAGCCCCACGCCAGTCGCCGCTCGGCGATTCCTCCGACGGCCTCGCCGACCACCCAGGCTGCGACGATGGCGCCGACATTTACGGGTACCTGAAGGATGACCCGGATCGCCACCGGAACCGTCGGGTCGCCCGGCCGGATGAGTTCACCGTATGCAGCATCCACTACGGCAACGAGACCCAGGGCGATGGCCGCTGCGGTCGGCAGGTGCGCGAGCCAGCGGACGGCGACGCCGCGCCACGGGCCGCCCGCCATCGGTTGGGCTCGATCTTCGAGGTCGTCCTCGGCGGCCGCATCCCGGATCAAAGCGAGGTCGATCGCCCCCCCGACAACACCCGACAGTACGAACCAGGCAAGCGTCACCCCGACGATCGACCCGGCCAGGATGAGGAACGTGACCGACGGTCCACCGAAGACGAACCCGACGAGGGTTGGGCCCAGGGAATTTGCGAGCGCCGCGGTACTCGGCAGCGGGATCAACGGAAGCAGCATGAAGACCAGCCCACCACGGGCGAGAAACGCCGCGAGCGCGAGGACCCACCAGCGCGGACGCGATAACACTGCGAGCAGCGAGATGCCGAGCCCTGTCGCAGCCGTCATCGGCGGATGGTTGTTCGTGGCCGTGGTTACGGGGCTGGCGTCGGACCGGCGAGCGCGTCGAGTTGGGCGAGTGCCTGGCGGACAAGTTCGATCTCGCGGCCGTAGGCGGCGAAGTCGCCGTTGCGCAGGGCGGCCTGTGCGAGTTCGAAGTGAGCGTTGGCGTAGTCGATCAGCCCGGCGACATCCGCTGGGATGCCCGGCCCAACCGTCGGCGCTGGCGTGCCGCCGGGGGTCGCGGTCGGACCGTTCGAGGGACCTGGGGTCGGTGACGGGCCAGCGCCCACGAGCTGATCAAGGGCCTCGGCCAGGGTCTCTCCCCAGACAACGGAGGTCGGAGAAGCGACCACGATGCGCTGGAATTCCGGGAACGACGACGACGTCGATTGGAGGTACACCGGCTGGAGATAGATCAGCGTGTCGCCGACCGGGACCACGATGAGGTTCCCTCGTACGACCTTGCTTCCGGACTGGTTCCAGAGCGTGATCTGGGCTGAAATGGTCGGGTCCTGGTCGATCCGCGCCTCGATCTGGGCCGGCCCGAAGACCGTCGTGTCCGACCGGAAGCGGTAGAACCGTACCCCGCCATAGTTCGCCCCGTCATTGCGCGCGGCGACCCAGGCGATCATGTTCGGCCGGCCGACCGGCACCATCGGCTGAAGCAGCAGGAATTCAGGATCCGCTTCGCCCGGCATTCGCATGATCACGTAGTAGGCCTCGGAGGGCAGGCTCTGGTCGTTGATCTTGCCTTCCGGCACCGTCCACCGATCCTGACCGCCGAAGAACGTCTCGGTGTTCGTGACGTGGTAACGACCGAACACCGCGGTCTGGATGTTGAACAGATCCTCGGGCACGCGGAGGTGCGACCTGAGGTCCGCCGGCATTTCGGACAGGGGACGGAACATGGTCGGGAATACACCGGCCCAGGCCTGCACGATGGGATCGGTCGGATCGGCGATGTAGAAGGTCATCGTGCCGTCGTAGGCATCCATGACCACCTTGACGCTATTCCGGATGTAGTTCAGCGACGTCGGCGGCAGGCCACTCGACCCAAGCTCGGCCGGGTTGAACGGCTGAGCATTCGGGAATTGATCCGACGTCGTGAACGCGTCCTGGACGTAGACGAGCCGGCCGGCATCGGTCACCACCACGTACGGGTCCTTGTCGTAGGCAAGGAACGGGGCAATGAGGTGGAGCCGGTCGTTGAGTGCGCGATGCATCAGCAACTGGCTGTCCGCCGTCACCTGGTCGCTGATGAAGAGGTTCAGGTCGCGGAACCGAAGGGCATAGAGGAGCCGGGAAAGGGTCGTATCAAGCCGGATGCCGGTGGTGCCCGTCCAGCGGGTCTGGACATCGGTCTCCACACCGGCCGAGTTGTCTCCCTGTGGATAGTCGAACTCGGACTGCTTGGCTCCGACGATCACGTAGTCGGAGAGCGACTCTCCGAAGTAGATCCGTGGCTCGCTGACGCTCGGCGCGCCGCCGCTCGAAACGGGCGGGAGGTCCTTGACGAGGAGTAACGGCTGGCCTTCCCGGGTCACTTCGTTGACGGGGACCATCGCAATACCAATGCCGTGGGTGTAGATGATCCGCTGGTTCACCCAGCCACTGGCGTTGTCGGTGGCGGCCAGGTTCAGCTCCCGTGCCGACAACATCACCTGGCGTTCCTTGCCGTCGATGTTGTAGCGGTCCGTGTCAACGTCGATGAAGTCGTAGTACCGCCGGACCGTCTGAAGTTGGTCGAGCGTGTCGCCGAGTGGACGGTAATCCCACAGGCGTGCATTGGCGAACGTGGCCGACTCAGCGTCGATCTGGGCCTGGGTCAGCGGCGCGGACCCGTCATAGCTCCGTTCTTCCCAATTATCGAGCCCGTACGCCCGCCGGGTCATTGCGATGTTGTTGGCGATGTACGACTGCTCGAGGTTGTACTGGTCCGGCAGCACGACAAAGCGCTGGATGACCTCGGGATACAGGCGACCGACGAACAGCGATGCCAGGAACCAGGTTGCGATCGTCACGCCGAGGGGCCAGGTCCAGCGAGTGAACGCGGCGCCGACCATGAACGCTGCCGCGAAGGCCGAGAGCCCGGTCAGGAGATCGAACGCAAGAAATTGCGCGTTCTGGTCCGTATAGCTGACACCGGCCGCGACACCGCGGGCGGAGTAGACAAGCTCGTACTTGTCGAGCTGGTACCCGAACGCCACCGACAGGAGATACAAGGCCGCGAGGATCGCGAGGTGGACGCGCACGGCCGACGGCAGCGAGAAGCCGGATCGAGTCAGCCCGGCCAGGTAACGGGCGCCGGCGACGCCGAAGGCACCCAGCACCACGACGTTGAAGACCGTCTGGACCGTTCGGAGGAACGGAAGGTCGAACAGGAACCAGGAAACGTTGCGTCCGAAGATCGGGTCGACGCTCGACGCACCTCCGGCGGCCACGAACGGGACCCGATGGATCCAGAGCAGGATCGTGTCCCACGATGACGCAGCGGCTCCGCCGACGATCAAGGCCGCGAGGACGGACAGGCCGGCAAGGACGATGGTGGCGAGCGGCGAGAGATCGGGCATCGGGATTGGCTCGGCATTGATGGGCCGAGGCATGCCGGTGCGCACGCGGGGATCACCGGCCGCGCTTGCCTCGCTCAGGCGCTGGAGAACATCGCCAAACGATGCCGGGGTGCCGTCACCCGGCGGGGCGAACCGATTGGCCAGCCAGAGATTTCCGAGAAGGATCAGCAGGGTCGCGCCGGCCCCGACCACGAACAGGATGAGCGACGCCCAGATCCGGGTCCAGAACACGGCATCGAACTGGACGCTGCGATACCAGATCGCGTCGGTCCAGAACTCGAGCACGCCGGCCCCGAACAGGAGCACGACAACCGCGATGCCAACGACGACGCCAAGGCGACCGGTCAGCGGATTGGTGGGCGGTGCCGAGCGTCGTCCGGCGTTGGATCGCGGGCCCCGAGAGCCTCGGCCGTCCAGCCCGGTTGGCGGACGGAAGGGGTCGTTTGGATCATCCATGGTGCGGGCAGTCTACGACGAGACACGGAATCTCCCTCGGCGAGGGCGCGTCGCCGCTGGTACGACCGGGGGTAATGACCGAAGTCAGGGCCGCCCGAGGCCCTCGACAGCGCGTCGGAACGCGGTCAGGACCTCCTGGGCGAGTGCGTTTGGGAGCATCGTGGCCGCTCGCGTCGGCTCGAATTGGAACCCGGCGCGAATCGCCAGCGGACAGCGCCAGGGTCGCTCGGGATCGTCCGGTGGAGCCAGCAGCCCGAGCCGAATCGAGAGCCGGCCCGCATCCTCGAGGATCAGGCCGGACAGGCCACCGGCAAGAGATGGACCAAGGCGCGCGAGCGGTGGGTCTGGAGGTGGTCCGCCGGCCGGCGCCACGTCGCGGAAGCTGACGACCCCCTCGTGATCATGGACCCAGAGCACACCCAACCACCATTCGTCGGGACCGGTGGATGGACGGCTCATGCCGGCCCGAAGCACTCGATCCCCGATCCGGAATTCCTGTTCACGCAGGTACGAGGGGCCGGGCGGGGGGAGCTGGTCGGGCACCTGCGGAGGATACCGGCGCCCACACGAAACGGTCCCGGGGGCCTGGACGCCGATCCATTGGCGTGAGCCACGGTGCGTGCGGGTCAGCCTTGGCTGTCGCCCTCGACCGGTGGATCGGCGGCTGGCACGGTGGAATCGTCTGAGGCTGCCACTGGCTCAGGGGCGGCGCGCGCCCCCGGATCCAGCACGAGTTGCGCTGCCAACTCGGCGCGCTCAGCCTCCAGGCGTGCCTCGATGGCCGCGATCTCCATCCGGATCATTTCGCGCCGGACATCCTCGTCGGGCGGGCTGACTTCGCGCTGCGCCTCCGGCGTAGCGACCGGTTCCGGGTAGGAGCCCGAGAGCCAGCCCATCAGGCCGGATTGCCGCGACGGCGGCTTTCGCGAACTGAGCACCGCATCCGGGTCAACGCTCGTGACCCCGGGGACCTCGGCGCCGACGTCCTCGCGAAGCTGCGCATTGCACGACGGACATCGAACGGCATCAACCGCGTCCAGCGTGGCGGAGCACCACGGGCAGCGTGGCAAGTCGGCGGAAGCGGGCATGTCCTCGCCCTGTACCTGATCGGCCATCACGTTCACTCTAGCGCGCCGGCTGGCGATACGAATAGCCCAGATGTCCTGCCCCGATCGGTGCCACGAACAAGCCTCATCCCCCGCCGGCCGACGTCGCCGGCCGACAGGCGCTCGCATTCGGCCAAGCGTCCACTTGCAATCGACACGCCTGCACGCCACGCTTCCGGCACCGTGACGTATTCGATCGTGGCGTTCGACCCTGAGACCGGTGAACTCGGAGTGGCTGTCCAGTCCCGCTGGCTCGCCGCCGGCGCGGTGGTGCCGTGGGCTCGACCCTCTGTGGGTGCGGTCGCGACGCAATCGTTCGTCGACGCCCGCTACGGGCACGCCGGCATCGAGCTCCTCGCGGCCGGGCGCCCACCGGATGCAGCCCTCGCTGAACTCCTCGGGGCGGATGCGGACCGAGGCGTGCGACAGGTCGGCATCGTCGACGCCACGGGCCGCACGGCGGCGCACACGGGATCGGCGTGCGTGCCGGCGGCAGGCCACGTCGCCGGGACCGGGGTATCCGTCCAGGCCAACATGATGGAACGGGCCACGGTCTGGCCCGCGATGCTCGCCGCGTACGAGCGCGCGGGCGGTGACCTCACCGATCGGCTACTGGCGGCGCTCCGGGCCGCCGAGGACGAGGGCGGTGACGTTCGTGGACGACAATCGGCAGGCATCCTGGTGGTGCCGGGCAACGCCGATGCCAAGCCCTGGGATGTCCGGTTCGACGTCCGGATCGACGACCATCGCGACCCGCTTGGCGAACTCGAGCGACTGGTGTCCGTCGCGCGGGGCTATGAAGCCCTCGATGAAGCATTCGAGGCACTCGCCGTCGGCGAGGTCGACGCTGCCGCCGCGTTCACCGAGCGAGCCGCAGCCCTGGCACCGGACGACGACCAAATCCGGTTGTGGCAGGCCGTGATGGTCTTTGACGCGGGTGACGAGATGCGCGGGCGGAAATTGTATCGGTCAGCTCTGGCGGTGGAACCCAGGGCCGGCGAGCACCTTCGACGCTTCGCTGCCGCCGGTCAGCTCCCTGGCCGCGAGCGTCTCGTCGAAGCGCTGGTGGCCCCGGGCGACTGATTGCCCCGGCGCGTCACTCCCACTCGATCGTGGCGGGGGGCTTCGAGCTGATGTCGTACACGACCCGGTTCACGCCCGGCACCTCGTTGACGATCCGCGACGAGATCTTGCCGAGGACGTCGAATGGGAGCTTCGCCCAGTCGGCGGTCATGCCGTCTTCCGAGGTCACGGCCCGGATTGCGACCACATTCGCGTAGGTTCGCCCGTCGCCCATGACACCGACGCTCATCACCGGCGTCAGGATCGCGAAGGACTGCCACACGCTTCGATACAGGCCCGCCGCCTTGATCTCGTCGATCACGATCCAGTCCGCGTCGCGCAACGTGTCGAGGCGCTCGGCCGTGACCTCGCCGATGATCCGGATGGCGAGGCCGGGCCCCGGGAACGGCTGGCGCTGGACCATGGCATCGGGCAGGCCGAGCTCGGCCCCGACCAGGCGAACCTCGTCCTTGAACAGGTACCGGAGCGGTTCGATGAGCTTGAAGCGCAGGTCCGCCGGGAGTCCGCCGACGTTGTGGTGAGTCTTGATCTTCTGCGCCGTCTTGGTCTCGCTCGTCGCGCTTTCGATGACATCCGGATAGAGCGTTCCCTGGGTCAGGAAGTCGATCTGGCCGAGCTGGGCAGCCTCCTCCTCGAACACCCGGATGAACTCGTCCCCGATGATCTTCCGCTTCTGCTCCGGGTCCACGACGCCGGCCAGTCGAGCCAGGAACCGCTGCCGCGCATCGACCATCACGAGGCGCATCCCGAGGTGCTGCTCGAAAGTCGCCCGGAGGAGCTCCGACTCCTTCTTGCGCATCAGCCCATGGTCGACGTAGATGCAGGTCAGCCGATCGCCCACCGCACGATGGACGAGGGCGGCCGCGACCGCGGAGTCCACGCCGCCCGACAAAGCGCAGATCACGAGCCCATCGGACCCGACCGATCGAGCGTGGTCATCAATCCGTTGCCGAATCTCGGCGACGGTCGATTCGATGAAGTTGGCCGGCGTCCAGGTCGGACTCGCCCCGGCAATGCCGACCACGAAGTTCCTGAGCACGTCCCGCCCGCGAGGTGTGTGGACCACCTCAGGGTGGAACTGGATGCCGTAGAGGTTGCGAGACGGGTCAACGAGGCCCGCGTATGGCGTCGAGCCAGATTGCGCCGTTGAGCTGAACCCCTCGGGCAGTCGGGTGATCGAATCGCCGTGGCTCATCCAGACGGGTTGCTCTCGCTCAATCCCCGCGAACAGCGGGTCGTCGGCGGTGATCGTGACGTTCGCCGGCCCGTACTCGCGCTTGCTCGTCGGAAGGACCTCGCCGCCGAG
>JAYWFP010000158.1:0-4330 GCA_043778745.1 Chloroflexota bacterium | reverse complement strand
AACCGACTCCCGCTCGCGGCTGTGGCGGCGATCCTGGCCGCACTCGTCGGCCTGTCGGTCTCGATCGGCGGCCTGGAGTCGACGACGCTGTCCGATCTTCCGCTTGGCGGGGATGGTGGTGTAAGCCCATCGTCGATCCCCGGCAGTCCCTGAAGGACCCGCGGCTCAGTCGTCCGGGGCGATGACCCATCGATCAACCTCGCGGGCATAGCTCTGCAGTTCGCTCGGGTCGAACCACAGGGCAATTTCGGCCGCGGCTGTTTCGGCGCCATCTGACGCGTGTACCAGATTCTGGGCCGTTTCCAGCGCGAAGTCGCCACGAATTGTGCCCGGAGCGGCTTCGTTCGGCCGTGTGGCGCCGTTCATCGCCCGGACCACAGCAATCGCGTTCGGCCCTTCAACGACGACCGCCAGCACGGGACTGCTCGTGATGAAGTCGACGAGTCCCCGGAAGAACGGCCGCTCGGCATGGACGGCGTAGTGGCGCTCCGCCCGCTCCCGAGTCACCGACAGGAGCTTCACGCCGACGAGGCGCAGGCCGCGCTCCTCGTAGCGGGCGAGAATCCGACCCGCGAGGAGGCGCTGGACGCCGTCGGGCTTGATGAGGACCAGGGTTTGTTCCATCACGGATGCGTTCCCATGTGCTTGAAAGGACGATATTGAGCGTGCCGAACCATAGCAGGACCCGAGCGGACGGCCGGCGCCTGTCCCTTCCGATGCCGGTATTCGCGCCTGCGTGCTCGGTGTCCGCGCGGTCGGCGATCAGTCCGGCCGGCGCCTCTGGAGTTCCAGCGCCGTCGCTGCGGCCGTATACGCGGCCTCGGCTTCAAGGAGGCGACCGAGGCTCCTGAGTGCGTCACCCCGCACGAGCAGCGCCCCGGGCTCCTGGCGACGAGCCACGAGCTCGACCACCTCCGATGCGACCGATGGATGCCAGCGCAGGGCCAGCGCGAGACGATCGAACGCCAGGCCCATGCGTTCCGGCTCGCTACTGCGCATGTCGGCCCGCGCCTCGAGCAGGAGCGTCTGAGCGTCCGGAAACGCCGCTGTCCCCTTGTGCAGCGGGCGCGCCTTCGACGACCCTTCGCCAACCGTTGATGGAGGCTCGGTCGTCTCCGTCACGCTCGTTGTGGCCACGCGGCTCCGTCGAGACCGGGCGGGCGCGGTGCTCGCGGGCGCGTCGACGGACTCGACGGTACCGACAGAGGTCCAATCGGCCCGTCGCGGCATGCCGGCGAACATGGCACTGAGCAGGGGGTCCGTGAGCGATCCGAGGGCGACGATGTGCCGTTCGGCCTCGTCGGGACGCCCGGCCGCGGCCGCAGACTCGGCCAGAATCACGAGTGCCAGTGGCTCACCGCCGCCAGCCGACTGATGATCGGCAGCCGCCGCCCCGGCGACCTCGAGGTCCCCGCAACGCCAGCGCGCCTCGGCCAGGTCCACGAGCCCCGCCGAGCCGATGCTGCCGGCAACGGCCAGCGCTTCCAGCTCAGCACGTGCGAGCAGCAGCGAACCAACGCGCAAGTGGATTCGGGCAAGCTGCTCGGGCCCGATCGAGACGACCGCTGGCCCCTTCGACTCGGTCATGCTGGCATCCTCAGGCGCGGTTCCAGGCCGCGAAGATGTCGGGTCGGCGCCACGACCGCCATCCGCAATTGCTCATCCCTGAACAAGTCCGCAGCAAGCCGATGGATGTCGTCGGCGGACACGCGATCGAGCGCCCCGAGCGCCTCGTCGAGCGTCAGGACCCGATCGTGGAGGGCTTCCTGGCCACCGACCCACGAGGCGAGATGGCGCGTCTCGTCCATCCGGAGTTCAAGGCCTCCCGCAAGATAGGCCTTGGTCTTGGCCAGTTCCGAGGCAGGTACCGGCGCATCACGGATCCGGGCGAGTTCGACCAGAATCACCTCGATCGCAGCCGGCAGCCGTGCCGGGTCGACCCCGGCGCTGATCTCCAGGGCGCCGGAGTCCGCATATTCCACGAGGCCGGAGCTCACGTCGTAGGCAACACCATCGCGATCCACGAGCGAAAGGTACAGCCGACTGCTCATCCCATCGCCGAGCACCGCGTTCAGGACCGACAGCGTCCAGGCGTCAGGATGGTCCCGTCGGAGGGCCGGCAAGCCGATGGTGAGTTGCGCCTGCGTCGTCGAACGCCGGCCCACCAGGACGCGCTCCCCTGCCGGCAGGTCCGGCGCGGGCGTCGCAGGAGCCGGGCCACCGGCGCCACGTCCGAAGGACCGTTCGATCAGGGCGACGGCGTCGTCGTGGCCGATGTCCCCGGCAAGCGCGATCACCGTGTTGGCGGGCGGATACCCGGAAGCCCAGAACTCGCGGATGCGGTCAGGTTCAAGCGCCCGGATGTCGGCCTCGTCGCCGCAGATCTCGCGACCCAGCGGCCCGCGCCCGAACATCGCCTGCTGAAAGAGGATCTGGCAGTACTCCGCGGGATCGTCGAGGTACCCACGGATCTCCTCGACGATGACGTCTCGCTCGCGATCGATGTCCGAATCAAGGAGAGCCGGTCGACAGATCAGTTCGCCGACGACATCGATGGCCCGAGCGGCCTCGCGCCGTGGAACCCGTGCCCAGTAGACGGTCGATTCGCGGTCTGTCGCCGCATTGAACGAGCCGCCGACACCCTCGATGCCCTCGCTGAGTGCCCGGGTCGAAGGGTAGGCGGCTGTCCCCTTGAAGGTCAGATGCTCGAGGAAATGGGCCACGCCGATCTGGCCGGGTGCCTCAATGCGCGATCCAGCGAGCACGTAGGCGGCAACCGAGATCGAGCGCGAGCCCGGCAGCCGGGCGGTGATCACACGCGGCCCGTCGGCCAAGGTCGTCCGTTCGAACATCTGCCCGATGGTATCCGCTCGAGACGTCACCGGGGTTTTCGCAATGGGCCGCGGTGGGCCGGGAGTTAAACGGCCGGCGCCCGTGGGACGCCGGCCATCGAACTGCTGCGCGTTAGCGCTATTTCGGCAGGACCTGCGGGATCCAACCCTGGAGGAAGAAGATCAGGAAGCCGAGTGACACGACCCACATGAGCGGGTGGATGTCGCCGAGCTTGCCTCGCACAACCTTGATCAGGACCCAGCTGATGAAGCCGGCTCCGATCCCGACGGTGATGTCGTACGTCAACGGCATCAGGATCATGGTCAGGAGGGCCGGGAGGCCCTCGTCGAGGTCGGCGACGTCGATGTCCTTGACCTGCGTGAACATCAGGTAGCCCACGATGACCAGGGCTGGTGCCGTCGCCTGGCTCGGGATGATCCCTGCCAGCGGCGCCAGCGCGATCGCCAGCAGGAACAGCACGCCGGTGACGACCGACGCGAAGCCCGTCCGGGCACCATCGGCAACACCGGCGGCACTCTCGATGTACGTCGTGTTCGACGACACGCCGGCGAGGCCGCCGACGACGGCGGCGACGCTGTCGACCATCAGGACCCGCCCGACGCCCGGCACCGATCCATCTTCATTGGCCAGGCCCGCCTCGGCGGCGACGCCGGTGACGGTGCCCATGGTGTCGAAGAAGTCGGTCAGCATGATCGCAAAGATGATCAGGATCGCCGTGAGCGGCCCGAGGACCGTGAAGACGTTCCCGAGATCGAACCTCCCGAGCGTCGAGAAATTCGGCGACCAGGTGAGGTTGCCCGGGATCGAGGTGACCCCGGCCACGAGCGCGACGGCCGTCGTCGCGAAGATCGAAATCACCAACGCGGCGCGGACCTTCATCACCCACAGGACGATCGTCAGGGCCAGGCCGAACAGGAACACGAACTGGCCGGGCTCCGTCGGGAACGACGGGGTCACGAGGGTGCCGGCGCAGACCGGCAGCGGGACGAACGGCGAACAGCCCGACTGGATCAGGCCGCCGTTGGCAAAGCCAATGAACAGGATGAACAGGCCGATGCCTGCGCCGATGGCGCGCTTGAGCGCCAGGGGAACAGCATTCATCACCGCTTCCCGGAAGCCGACAGCCACCAGGATCACGACGACGAGGCCCTCGAGGACGATGACACCCATCGCGCCGGCCGGCGAGAGGCCGCGACCGGTCAGCGAAAAGGCAACGATCGCGTTGATGCCGAGGCCGGCGGCCAGCGCGAACGGGTAATTGCCGATCACGCCCATCGCAATCGTCATGATTCCGGCGACCAGGGCGGTGCCCGCCGAGAGGGCAATTCGGCCGGGATCGTCGGGCTTGAGCCCGAACCCGTCACCGAGAATGCCCGCATTCAGGAAGACGATGTAGACCATGACCATGAACGTGGTCAGGCCGGCTCGTGCCTCCGTGGCGAGACTGGTGCCTCGCTCAGAGAACTTGAAGTAACTC
>JAYWFP010000157.1:0-10240 GCA_043778745.1 Chloroflexota bacterium | reverse complement strand
ATCAGGAGGTCACGAACCGTGCCGTCCGTTTCAATGCGGCAGCTGCTCGAAGCTGGTATCCATTTCGGGCATCAGACCCGCCGCTGGAATCCCAAGATGCGCCCGTTTATCTTCGCGGAGCGCAACGGGATCCACATCATCGACCTGGCGCAGACCGCGCAGCGGCTTGAGGTCGCACTCGACTTCGTCCGCGAGACGGTCGCCCGCGGCGAGCCCGTCCTGTTCATCGGCACGAAGAAGCAGGCCCAGGAGCCAATCGCCGAAGAGGCGACCCGGGCCGGGATGCCATACATCAACAAGCGCTGGCTTGGCGGGATGTTGACGAACTTCGTGACGATCAAGAAGCGCATCGGCCTCATGGAGCAGCTCGAGGCGCGTCAGCAGTCCGGCGAATTCGAGCGTCTTCCCAAGAAGGAAGCCGCCAAGCTCACCGAGGAACTGACCAAGCTGACCGCGACCCTGGGCGGCATCCGCAAGATGAAGCGCCTGCCCGGAGCCGTGTTCATCGTCGACCCGCACCGCGAGCGGATCGCGGTGACGGAGGCGAACAAGCTTGAACTCCCGGTTGTCGGGACCGGCGATACGAACGTCGATCCGGATGAGATCGATTTCATCATCCCGGCGAACGATGACGCCATCCGCGCCATTCGACTGCTCTGTTCGCTCGTGGCGGACGCGGCGATCGAGGGAGCCCGGGAACGGGCCACGCGTGCGACCACCGAGCCCGAGCCCGAGCCGATGGCCGTCGAGCCCGAGTACGACGATGTGGGAGCGAGCGACGCGCTCGTTGCCGCGCTCGCCGGCGGCGCCGCCCTGAGCTTTGCCCCGGATGACGACGACGATCTTCTGCCCGGCCTACCGGCCGTGCCGGTTGTCGAGGAAGCGACCGCGACCCCCGAAGAGATCGCCGCCGAGCTGGCCCGCGAGGCCGCAGAACGAGAAGCCGCCGAAACAGTCGGCTGATCCACCAACCGAAGACCCAACGACCGCGGTGCGCCCGGCGCACCGTACGCAGCAGGAGCATCGAACGAGCATGGCCACGATCAGCGCTGAGGCGGTGAAGGTTCTTCGCGAGCGAACCGGAGCCGGGTTCATGGATTGCAAGCGCGTACTCGACGAGACCGACGGAGACGTCGACAAGGCGATCGCTCTGTTGCGCGAACGCGGTCTTGCCGCCGCCGCCAAGAAGGCTGGGCGCGATGCCCGCGAAGGGCTCGTCTCGAGCTACATCCACACCGGCGGCCGCGTCGGCGTCATGATCGAAGTGAACTGCGAGACGGACTTCGTCGCGCGGACCGACGAGTTCCAGAAGCTCGTGCGCGACCTCGCCATCCAGGTGGCGGGCATGGCCCCGACCTACGTGGACATGGATGCCATCCCGGCCGCGGTACTTGCGGCGAAGAAGGCTCAGCTTGCCGAGGACCCGTCCGTCGCTTCGAAGCCCGCGGAGATCCGCGAGAAGATCGTTGACGGCCAGGTCAAGAAGTGGCTCCGTGAAGTCACCCTGCTCGATCAGCCGTTCCGTGATGAGGACCGCCTGGTCCGGGACCTCGTGACCGAGCGGATCGCGATCATCGGGGAGAACATCCGGGTGCGTCGGTTCGTCCGATACGCGCTCGGGGAGGAACTGTGACCGCTGGATCTGACGAGACGCCCATTCGATATCGCCGAATCCTGCTGAAGCTGTCCGGCGAGGCGCTGCTCGGTGCCCGCAGCTACGGTGTAGACCCGGCGATCTGCGCATTCATTGCGACCCAGGTCGCGCGCGTGCATGCCACGGGTGTCCAGGTCGGGATCGTCGTCGGGGGTGGCAACATCTTCCGGGGCATGGCGGCTTCGGCGACCGGCATGGATCGAGCGACCGGCGACTACATCGGGATGCTCGCGACGGTCATGAATGGCCTCGCACTCCAGGATGCGCTCGAGCGCGCCGGGATCCCGACCCGGGTGATGAGCGCGATCGCCATGAACGAGATCGCCGAGCCCTACATCCGTCGGCGTGCGGTGCGCCACCTCGAAAAGGGCCGTGTGGCCATCTTCGTGGCCGGGACCGGCAACCCCTACTTCACCACCGATACTGCGGCCGCCCTTCGGGCCGTCGAGATCGGTGCCGAGGTCCTGCTGAAGGCGACCAAGGTGGATGGCGTCTACGATGCTGACCCGATGACCCATCCCGAGGCAAAGCGATTCGAGACCCTGGCATACACCGACCTGCTCCGTGACCAGCTCAAGGTCATGGACGCAGCGGCGGTTGCGCTATGCATGGAGAATGATCTACCGATCGTCGTCTTCGACGTGAACCAGCCGGACAACATCGCTCGGGTGGCGCTGGGCGAGCCGGTCGGCACGCGCATCGCTGTCGAAGCCTCCGGAGGCACTCCCGAATGAGCACAGAGATCGTCACGACAGCCGATCAGCGGATGGGCCGTGCCCTCGAGGCGATGGAGAGGGACTTCACGGGCCTGCGGACCGGCCGCGCATCGACGAGTCTCGTCGAGCGGATTCACGTCGACTACTACGGGACGGAGACCCCGCTCAACCAGCTGGCCGGGATCAGCGTCCCGGAGGCACACCAGATCGTCATTCAGCCATGGGACCGCGGCGTTCTTGGCGCGATTGAGAAGGCGATCCTCAAGAGCGACATCGGGTTGATGCCGAATGTCGACGGCACCGTGGTCCGCCTCAACATCCCGGTCCTTACCGAGGAACGCCGTCGCGACATCGTCAAGGTTGTCCATCGGCGCATGGAAGTGGCCAAGGTCGAGATCCGCAACGTTCGGCGTGATGCGGCCGATCAGCTCAAGAAACTCGAACGCGAGGGCGAGGTCGGTTCGGACGACGCTCATCGCCTGCTCGAGGCGATCCAGAAGACCACGGACAACCACATCGCGGAAGTCGATCGCCTGGGCGGGGCAAAGGAACACGAAGTCCTGGAGGTCTAGTGGTTCGGGGACCGCTCGTCCGGCCGACTGATGCGCCGCCGTTCGCCCACCAGACCGACGGCCCCGTCGCAGACGAAGAACGGCCTGAGGTCCGGATTCCGCCCGGTGATCTGGACTTGCCACATCACGTCGCGATCATCATGGACGGCAATCGACGCTGGGCGAAACAGCGCGGATTGCATGATCTCGAGGGTCATCCGGCAGGAGTCGAGGCGATTCGGACGGTTCTGCGCCATGCCCGACGGCGCGGCATCCGCGCGCTGACGCTGTATGCGTTCAGTCGCGAGAACTGGGCGCGCAGCGATGATGAGGTAACGGCCCTCTTCGGCCTCCTCGAGGCGGCGATCCGGAACGAGACGGCCGAGCTCCGTGCCCAGGGCGTCCGCGTCCGGATGATCGGACGGATGAACGAATTGCCGGACGAGACCCGCCTGTCGATCGACGATGCCCTGGCCGCGACCTCGGACGGTGCCGAGATGCTCCTGACGATCGCGTTCAACTACGCCGGTCGGACGGAGCTGGTCGATGCGATCCGGAAGATCGTCGCGTCCGGAATCAGCGCGTCGGAGGTCGATGAAGCGGTCGTAGCCGCGGCCCTGTACACAGCTGGAACGCCTGACCCCGATCTCGTCATCCGGACCGGCGGGGAGGAGCGACTTTCGAACTTCCTCATCTGGCAGTCCGCGTATGCCGAGCTGATCACAACCGAGACGCTGTGGCCCGATTTCGGTGCCGAGGCGCTCGACACGGCGCTGGCCGAGTACGCCTCTCGACATCGCCGCTTCGGACGCTGACGATGCCATGCTGACCGAACGCCTGCGCAGCACGGCGATCCTTGTCCCGCCCCTCCTCGTGATCCTGTGGCTCGGTGGGCCCTGGCTGATCCTGCTCGTCGCTCTCGCCGTTGGGTTCGGTGCGCGAGAAGTGTTCCGACTTCTCGAAGCAGCCGGGTACGCTGCCTTTCCAGCCCTGGGCGTCGTTCTTGCCATCGTCGTAGCCGTCAGCGAGCCGATCTCAGCGCTGCCATCAGGGTCTGGCCTCCTTCTTGCGAGCATCGGTATTCTCCTCACCGGTGCCGCTTCCCTCACGCGTCAGGATCCCCGCGAGGGGCTGGCCTCCTTCATGACCACAACCTCCGGGGCGCTCTACGTCGGCCTGCTCGGGTTCGTGCCGCGCCTGGCCGATCAGGCACCGGCGGTGCCGCCGGGAGCCATGCTCGAAGGGCTCGGCGGTGATCGAGGCTGGGTGCTGGTCCTGGTGCTTGGTGTCTGGGCCTTCGATTCCGGGGCCTATTTCGTGGGTCGTCGCTTCGGTCGTCGACGGTTCATGGCCCACATTTCCCCGTCCAAGACCGTCGAAGGCGTGATCGGCGGGGCGCTGACAGTCACGGTGGTTTCTGTCCTCCTTGTCGGCGGTCTGGGGCAAAGTCCGCTCCACGGCCTCCTCCTGGGACCGATCATCGCGGGCGCTGCGCAGGCAGGTGACCTTGTGGAATCGATGATCAAGCGGGCCGCCGCGGCGAAGGATTCTGGTCGGCTGATCCCGGGCCACGGCGGCGTTCTGGACCGCCTCGATTCGTTCCTGTTCGCCGCCCCCGCCGTGCTCCTCTATGTCCTCATCGCGTTCCGCTGATCCGAGCCTTCCGCCGACGGTCCGGGACGACCGACCGAGGGTTCGGGTGGTGGTGCTGGGATCGACCGGTTCCGTCGGCCGACAGACGCTGGATGTTCTCGGGCGTGACCCTCGGTTCGAGGTGGTCGGGCTCGCAGCTGGGCGCAACTCGTTGCTGTTCGGGGAACAACTTCGCCAATTTCGTCCATCGGTCGCTGTTGTGGCTGACGAGGATGTTCGAAGCGCTCTTGGTTCCGTCCCGGCGGGCACGAAGGTCGAGTGTGGCCAGCCAGCCATGGAGGACCTTGCGTCTCGTCCCGACATCGACCTGCTGATCGTGGGGACGGGCGGGATGGTCAGCCTGCGGCCTGTCATGGCAGCCCTCCGCGTCGGGACGCCGGTTGCAACCGCGAACAAGGAAACGCTCGTTGCCGGCGGGCATCTCGTCATGCCGATCGCGCGGGCCAATGCCGCGGCGCGCGCGGCCGTCGATCCACAGGGTCCGCTCGCGAGCCCCCTCGCCTGGGTTCGGCCGATCGATTCGGAACATTCGGCGATCTGGCAATGTCTCCTCGGTGAACGCCCGGAATCGATCGATCGGCTGATCCTGACGGCGTCCGGTGGGCCATTCCTCGATCTGGACGCCCGGCAGTTCGTGGAGGTCACGGTCGCTCAGGCTCTGCGCCACCCGACCTGGTTCATGGGGGACAAGATCACGATTGATAGCGCGACGCTCGCGAACAAGGGCCTTGAGATCATCGAGGCACACTGGCTGTACGATATCGACTACGACAGGATCGACGTCGTCATCCATCCTCAGTCGGTAGTGCATTCCGCCGTGCGATTTGTCGACGGCTCCGTGAAGGCCCAGCTGGGGACCCCCGACATGCGATTGCCCATCCAGTACGCCATTACCTACCCCGAGCGCAGCCCGTCGCCGGCTCTGGCGCCGGACCTGGTGGCCATCGGACGGCTCGACTTTCGGGAGCCCGACACGGCGCGATTTCCGGCCCTTCGGATCGCCCGCGAGGCTGGACGAGCCGGTCCGTGGGCCACGGCCGCGCTCATCGCCGCGGACGATGTTGCCGTTAACCGGTTCCTGACCGGTAGTCTTTCGTTCACGGGGATCCCGGATCTTCTCGAGGCGGCGATTGCACGGTTCGGGTCACGCTCCGGCCCGCCCCCCGAAGTCGACGATCTCGTGGCCATCGATCTCGAGATCCGGAGCTGGTATGCACAGGGAGCCGTCGCTTGATCGATATCGGCCGAACGATCGTCACCGTCGTCCTCTTCTTTGGGATTCTCGGGGCGCTGGTTGTCATCCACGAGCTTGGTCATTTCCTCGTGGCCAAGCTCTTCCGCGTCCGCGTACTCGAGTTCGGGATCGGATTTCCGCCGCGCGCGAAGGTCCTGCGAGACGTCGGAGAGACCGTCTACACGCTCAATTGGCTGCCGATTGGCGGCTTCGTGAAACTCGAGGGCGAGGATGGCGATGAGCCTGAGGACCCCCGTTCGTTCGCGGCCCAGGGGCTGCCGAAGAAACTCCTGATCCTTGTAGCCGGCGTGGTCATGAATGTCGCCCTGGCGGCGGCGATCTTCACCGGCATCGCGCTGACCGGCGACCCGGCGATCGGTGTGTACGTGCCGTATGTGGAACCTGGTTCACCGGCCGAAACCGCCGGCATTCGGGTCGGCGACGTCATCGAGCGCATCGATGGCCAGGCATTCGGCGCATTCGGGCCAAGTTCCGTGCTCGCGGAGCTGCACGATAGCGCCGGCAAGACCGTCATTCTCGCGATCAGGCGTGCGGACGAGGTCATCGACATTACCGCCACGCTTCGAACTGCCGCTCAAGTCAGGGATGGCAAGGGTGCCCTCGGTATCGGCCAGCCGAGGACGCTTCCGCTGGAACCACGGGCAACGCCGGACCGCATCCACTACTCGGTTGACGTGGCCCTCGGTCTGGGTATGGAGCGGACCGTATCGGCCATGCGCGTCATCATCGACGGGGTCGGTCAACTCGCGTCGGCCATCGTCACCCGGCCGACCGAGCCACCGCCCGCATCCGGCCCGATCGGGATCGCGACCCAGATCGGGGACATCTTCTGGACGCTCGGGCCGATCGTGACCCTCTACCTGGCCGGGATCCTGTCCGCCAACCTGGCCGTTGTGAACATCCTCCCGTTCCCGCCCCTCGATGGCGGCCGGATCATGCTGTTGCTGATCAAGCGGGTGGCTGGCTCGAGGCTGTCCCTTCGGGCAGAGCGCCTGACCTATGTCGTCGGATTTGCGATGCTCATGGCGTTTCTGATCTGGGTCACCGGCTACGACATAGCCCGGGGCCTCACTGGGGGATGACCACGTCGGACCGCTTGCGGCCTGTGCGACGGCCGACGGTTTCCGCCGATGTCGGCGGCGTGCTGGTGGGCAGCTCCCATCCGGTCGTCGTCCAGTCGATGACCAACACGGATACGGCAGATGCGGATGCAACGGCCATCCAGATTGCCCGGCTGGCGCACGCCGGCAGTCAGCTCGTGCGCATCACGGTCAATACGGACGCTGCTGCCGAGGCTGTTCCGGAGATTCTGCGCAAGCTGACCGACCTTGGAGTGGCGGTCCCGGTCGTCGGGGACTTTCACTACAACGGCCACAAGCTCCTGATCGACCATCCGGCGGCGGCGGCCGGCCTTGCCAAGTATCGGATCAACCCGGGCAATGTCGGCGCGAAGCGCCACGACGAGCATTTCCAGACCATCGTCCGGGTCGCCATCGAGAACGACAAACCGATCCGGATCGGCGTGAACTGGGGATCCCTGGATCAGCAGCTCCTGACGGATCTGATGAACGTCAATGCCGGCATTGCGGAGCCGCGCGATGCCAGGGACGTGATGATCGACGCGATGATCGAATCGGCCATGCGGTCGGCCGAGCTCGCCGAACAGACGGGCCTCCGTCACGACCGGATCATCATCTCGGCCAAGGTGTCCCGCGTCCGGGATCTGGTCGACGTCTACCGACTGCTGGCCGCCCGGTCCGACTATCCACTCCATCTGGGCCTTACCGAAGCCGGGCTGGGCATGAAGGGGATCGTTGCCTCGACGGCCGGGATCTCGATTCTCCTGGAAGAGGGGATCGGGGACACGATCCGGGTATCCCTGACGCCCGCACCGGGCGGGGAGCGGGAGGAGGAGGTCCGCGTCGCCCAGCAGATCCTCCAGTCGATGGGCCTGCGTGCATTCCTGCCCCAGGTGAGTGCCTGTCCGGGTTGTGGGCGGACCACCTCGACGTTCTTCCAGGAGATGGCCGAGCGCATCCAGGACCACCTCAGGGACCGCATGCCAGAGTGGCAGACGACGCACCCGGGGGTTGAGGAGATGACCGTTGCCGTCATGGGTTGCGTCGTCAACGGCCCGGGGGAGTCGAAGCACGCGGACATCGGAATCAGCCTGCCCGGGACCTTCGAGGAGCCGGTCGCACCGGTGTTCATGGATGGCAAGCTGGACCGAACGCTGCGCGGGAACGGGTTGGTGGACGAATTCATCGCGATCCTCGAGGACTACGTCGAGCGCCGATATCCGCCGGCCGTGGAGCCCGTCGGAACCTGACCCTCGGTCGACGGTCCACCCGTCCGCGTGTATACTCCGGGCCGGAATCGAATGGCCGCCTCCGAGGACGCGTGGGTGACCCCCACGTATTTTTTTCGGGTGACCGAACCACAAAGTGACTGTCAGGGAGGGCGATGCGACCATGAGTCGAGATTTCATCGGTGCCCTCCTCCAACTCAACGCCGAGAAGCAGGTTCCGCGCGAACAGCTGATCAAGACGGTTGAGGAAGCGATCGCATCGGCCTATCGCCGCATCGCTAACGAAGAGGACATCCACGTCGAGATCGATGCCGACAGCGGCAAGATCCGCGTCTTCCGCGCCCGTCTGGTCGCGGCGCAGGTCGAGGATCCACTGACCGAGTTCACGCTCGAGGAAGCCCGGGCGGTCAAGCCGACTGCCGAAATCGGGGAACTCGTCGAAACCGAGCAGCTGGACGGGGATACCTTCGGTCGGATAGGCGCGCAAACGGCGAAGCAGGTCGTCCTGCAGCGACTCCGTGAGGCCGAGCGGGACGTGGTCTACGACCAGTTCGCAAGTCGAGAGGGCGAGCTCATCACCGGCACGGTCAATCGGGTCGAGCCGCGCGCGATCATCCTCGATGTCGGGAAGGGCGTCGAAGGCATTCTCGCGACCACCGAGCAGTCGCCCCTCGAGCACTACCGGATCGGACAGAATGTCAAGGCGTTTGTGCTCGAGGTTCGGCGGCTGCCCAAGGGCCCCGCGCTGTTCGTGACGCGAACCCACAAGGGTTTCCTCAAGCGTCTGTTCGAGCTCGAGGTCCCCGAGATCCACAGCGGAACGGTCGAAATTCGGGCGATTGCCCGCGAGGCCGGAAGTCGCAGCAAGGTGGCCGTCGGTTCCCGTCAGGAAGGGCTCGATCCCGTCGGTGCCACGGTGGGCCAGC
Organism: Chloroflexota bacterium; assembly: GCA_043778745.1. Classification (GTDB taxonomy): domain Bacteria; phylum Chloroflexota; class Limnocylindria; order Limnocylindrales; family CSP1-4; genus UBA5189. The sequence continues at coordinate 1,177 of JAYWFP010000157.1, read as the reverse complement.
GCGGATCCCGCGTCCAGGCCGTGGTCGCCGAACTCGGCGGCGAGAAGATCGACATCATTCCGTGGAATGACGATGCTGCCGCGTTCGTGGCGAATGCGCTGTCGCCGGCGCAGGTCCTCTCCGTTGACATCGATGTCGAGCATCGAATTGCAAACGTCACCGTACCGGAGCGGATGCTCTCGCTGGCCATCGGCCGCGAGGGCCAGAACGCGCGCCTGGCAGCGCGACTTACCGGCTGGCGGATTGACATCAGGAGTGACGTATCGGTCGCCGAGGCCAAGGCCGCTGAAGGCGGCGTAGACGCGGCCCCGTCCGGCGGGGCTCCCGAGGCCGGGACGTCCGCCGATACGCTCGCCGGCGCTGCGGTCCCCGTTGACGGCCCGGACGCTGGCGAGGCGCCCGAAGCCGCCGCCGTGAAGACGCCGCGCGCCCGCGCCAGGAAGGCGGCGGAAGGTTCGGTCGAGTCAGCACAGGCGGTCGCATCCGAGATCGCCACGCCAAAGACGCCGCGCGTCCGCGCCAGAAAGGCGGCAGAAGCTGGGGCTGGGGAAACGGAGCCCGGTTCGGCAGGGCCCGATATGTCGCCCGGCAAGACGGCGCCAGCCGAGGCGGCGCCAGTCAAGACGGCGCCAAGTGAGACTCCCGTCAAGAAGGTACGCGCCCGGGCCAGGAAGGTCGCCACCGAGGAGGTGGCGTCGTAGGCGCGGGGGCTGTCGTTTCCCCCGTGCGCAGGATTCCGACGCGCTCGTGCGTCGCCTGTCGGGCGTCGCGTCCGAAGGGTGAGCTTTTGCGCGTCGTTCGTGCCCCCGGAGGGGGAGTCGTAGCCGATGAATCCGGCAGGCTGAACGGACGTGGTGCCTATGTGTGCCGCGACCTGACCTGCATCGCCAGTGCATTGAACCGAGGCGCCCTGAGTCGGGCCCTCGAAACGCCGGTCCCCGAGGAGCTCCGCGCAGAGCTCCTCGCGGCGGGCCAGCAATTGACCATTGAAGGAGGAGCCCGTGGCCAGGAGTAGGAGCGGCACTCGTGGCCGTCGCGGGCCTCGAAAACCACCGCGTCGAGACGGCACGTTCACGCCCGGTGGCGTCCAGACGATCGACCCGCGCGAGCGAGGCGCGGTCGAGTTGCCGGCGACCATTACGGTCAAGGAACTCGCCGAAGTCTTCGGCGTCAACCC
>JAYWFP010000156.1:0-10247 GCA_043778745.1 Chloroflexota bacterium | reverse complement strand
GGACGAGCCCCTCGTAACCGAGGATGCGGCCGGTTTCCAGGTGGACGATCGGCTGGTAGACGGGGGTCAGCGACGCGGATTCGATGATCGCCGATAGCGAAACCGACAGCTCCGCGCGCATCGTCTCGTCCAGGTGTCCGCGGTCCTCAATCGGGTCGTAGACCGTCACAATCGTCCGCCCGGCTCGCTTGCCACGGTACAGGGCAGCATCGGCCTGGCCGGTCAGCTCGACGCGAGTCGTGCCGTGCTCTGGACAGGCGGTAATCCCCGCGCTGAACGATATCGGGCCACGGTACTGACCCGTCGTCCGGTTCTCGAGGGCCCTGCCGAGGATTCGGCGCGCCGTGATGGCGGCTCCGTCGGTATCGGACTCAGCGAGGAGTAGCGCGAACTCATCCCCCCCGATCCGGAACCCTGAATCCGACCCGCGGATGGTGGCGCGGATCAGATTGCCGACCTCGACCAGGAGGTCGTCACCAACGGCATGCCCGCGCGTGTCGTTGACCCGCTTGAACTCATCGATGTCGAACATGACGAGCGCGAATCGATGTCCGTGCCGACGTGACCGTTCGACCATCCGGCCCAGCGATTCCTGGAATGCGCGGTGGTTCCCAAGTCCTGTTAGGTGATCCTGGAGCGCGGCCTCACGAGCTGACAGGTACAGGCCGTGGAATCTGGCGCGCTGCTCCTCCAGCGCAACGGCGGGCGCGAGGATGCGCCGCGCCATGATCACGACGAAGATCACCAGCAGGCAGATCAGGGCCGCAAGGGTCGCGATCGCCGCAAGGGGCAGAACAGCAACCGTTAGGGGCGCCGTTCCGACGAGCTGCAGGCCGGGGATTCCGGGGATCGCGAGCTCCGTAACGCCGGTCGCTTTCATGGATGGGTCGGCCGTGAATTCGATCCCGGGACTGCCAGCGCTGGACGTGAGGGCGGTGGTCACGGCACCGGCAAGTTCGCTACCGTTGGCATCGAGGATGCCCAGTCGTTCCGAGGAGGTGACGAAGTCGGCGTTCATCCAGGCCAGGATCCGGTCGAGCGGCACGTCGGCAATGACGGATCCCGCCGGCCCGCGCCCGGCCGGCCCCGGGATCCCGACGGTAATCACGATCCGCGCGGCCTGATCGCCGCTTGCGGAGATCAACCGGAAGGCTGAAGCGCCCGGCCTCGGAGGCGGGATTTCACCGAGGTCAGCGAACGCATCGCCGGCCTGCGCGCGCACCGTGCCGGAGGGATCGACGATGGCCACGGCAGCGGCGATTTGTGACGACCTATCCAGGACGGCGGCGATGTCCTCGACGGCGGCGTCGAGAGCTTTGGCCGCTGCCTTCGGTTCGAATACCGCTCGGACCACAGGGTCGGCGGACACGGTCAGCAGCACGCTGCGGATATCCTCGAGTTCGCGTCGGGCCTCGGCCGCCATGTGGTCGCTCTGCGCATTCAACCGCTCGCGCTGTGCGATCCGAGGATCGTCCAGGATCGAGCGCGCCAACGGCGCCAGCGCGGCGAGCGGCAAGATCGCAACGGCGATCAGCGTCAGGGTCAGCCGAATCCTTACGGCGCGGAGGCCGTGGCGGCCATCGCTGAGCTCATCGAAGGGTGTGCTCGGGTCTGATACTTCGGCGTGCATGCATTCCCCGGGGGATTGGAATTTCAAGTCTGTATATGGCAGGTCGTGGTGCCCGGGCGCATCTACCCAAAGTACCCAGCGGGTACTGGGACCGTCGGCCGCGGCTGGAACGACCCGCGCTGCCCGGCAGGCCGATCCGGCGTCAGATTCGGACGGTCTCACCAGGGCGCGGAGCATGCACGGCAACGGCCGCCAGGCCCCGCGCCGTGAGGCTCGCCCGGAGGCGGTCCGGTGTGCCGGCGAGGATCGGGAACGTCCCGTAATGAATCGGCATCACGTGGGCGACGCCCAGATACTCGACGGCGAGGGCTGCGGCCTCAGGGTCCATGGTGAAGTGACCGCCGATCGGAAGCAGTGCGACATCCGGCCGCCACAGCTCGCGGATCAGGCGCATATCCCCGAACAGGGCCGTGTCGCCGGCATGGTAGACCCGGGTTCCGTCTTCGAGTTCGACCACGAACCCGGCCGGCTCGCCGAGGTACAGCGTTGTCTCCCCGCCGGCATTCCAGTCCCCAGCCGAATGGTCGGCGCCGGTCATCGACACGCGCAGCCCGGCGGCATCGACCGTCCCGCCCTTGTTCATGCCGATGACATCGTCCTTGCCCGCGTAGTTCCGGGCGAGCCACAGCGACAGCTCGTGAATCGCTGGCCAGGCTGGCCGCGTCCGTGAAGCGATCTGAAGAGCGTTACCGAGGTGGTCGCTGTGGCCGTGAGTGACGAGCATGAGATCGCACCGATCCACCGTCTCCGGGGCTCGCGGGCTCAACGGATTGGCGAACCATGGATCGATCAGCACGACCTTCCCGCCGGGCGTCACGATCTCGATACAGGCGTGACCGAACCACGTGATGGCCGTCTCACCGTCGCGTCGCATGGGGTACCTCCTCGGCCATCGTACACTCGGTCGATGCCCGCCGAACGGATCGCCGAGAACCTCGCCTACATCAACTGGACGGTGCTCGCGGGCCTCGCGATCGGGTCGTTCGGGGCGGTGGTCCTCGGTCGCCTTCGAACCGATGCCACCCGAGGCTACCTCGGCTTCACGGCCTTCTGTTCCGGGCTCCTGGCCGCCCTGGCCGTTCTATCAGACGACGCCCTGCCGCGGGGCGGTGGATCGCTTGTCGGCGACATCGGCTGGGCTGACCTGCGAAGGACGGCGCTCGTGGTTCTCGCCGTGCTCGCCATCGCATTCGTCATTTCGATCCGGCGTGACCGTCGGGCGCGAATCTTCGGACTCGGTGGGCTGGCCGCGGGCCTCACTGCGCTCGCGGCGGGAGCCATCACGTGGGGTGGGTCGGTCGGCGGTGCAATTGCCCTGTTCGTGCAGCTGACCCTCCTGGCCGGCGCGACGGGCGGCGTGCTCGCGGCGATGATCCTGGGCCACTGGTACCTGGTCACGCCCCGGCTGGGCGAAGGCCCACTCATTCTGTTCTCCCGCCTCCTGACCTGGATCGTGGCCGCCCAGCTGGCCTTCTTCCTGGGGTCCACGGCCGTCGGGCTCGGCCCGGCGGGGACCGCCGGCTTCGGCGTGCTGACCGGGTCGTGGGCACTGTTTGCCTGGCTCCGGCTCATCGTCGGAATCGTGTTCCCGCTCATCGTCTGCTGGGCGGCGATCCAGACTGCCCGTAGTCGCTCAATGGAATCTGCAACCGGGCTCCTGTACATCAGTGTCGGCACAATCGCGTCCGGCACGATTCTCGCGTCCGGGCTGTATTTCGGCGCCGGCCTGCTGGTCTAGGGAGGGGTCATGTGTTCCGATGATTCGTGGTTCCCGAACGAGACCGACAGCATCTGGATCGAATCGCTTGCCCAGCCGCGCCACGCCGCGTTCGATGCGATCGAGGCGGCTGCGAGGCCGACGGGGATTCCCATCCTCGATCGTGATGCTGGACGCGCCCTCGCTGTCCTTGCTTCGGATCGCCGACGGATCTGTGAGGTCGGAACCGCGATCGGGTACTCGACCCTCTGGATGGCGCTCGCACAGCCGCCCGATGGACGGATCGTGACGATTGATCCGAACACCGAACGGACCAGAGATGCCCGCGAGCATTGGCGATCCGCGGACATTGCCGACGATCGAATCGTCGTCGTGAACGCACCCGCCCTGGATGCCTTCGCCACACCAGATCCGTCGCTCGCCGGCCCATTCGACATGGTCTTCATCGACGCTCTGAAACATGAGTACACCCGATACCTCGAGGCCCTGATGCCACGCCTCGCGCCGGGGGCCCTGATTGTCGCGGACAACGTCCTGTGGGGCGGTCGAACCTCCGGATCCCGACCGGCCGCAACCGGGGACGGGACCGCCGATCTCCGTGCGTTCTGCGAATGGGTGCTCGGCGATCGCCGCTTCAGTGGGACCATCCTGCCGATCGGCGACGGCCTCCTCGTGGCCACCTGGCGGCCGTGATGCTACGCATCCGCGTCCGGCTGTTCGCCATCCAGCGCGAGCTGGCTGGGACGCGAGACGTGCGTCTGGAGCTCCCGGAGGGGGCGACGATCGCCGATGCCTGGTCCGCGCTCGTCGAAAAGCATTCGGCGCTGGAACCGGGTCGGGCGTCCGTGCGCTTCGCGCGGAACAGCGTCTACGCGAGCGCCGACGAGATTCTCGCCGACGGAGACGAGGTGGCGATGATCCCGCCGGTCAGCGGAGGCAGCGGCCGAACGAGCCCCGACGAGCCATCTCATCGGATCCTCGAGCTTCGAGCCGAGCCGCTTTCTCCGTCCATCCTGACTGACCTCACGAATCGCCTCGCAACGCCGGCCGACGGGGCCGTTGTCGGGTTCCTCGGTGTGACTCGAGCCACGCCCGGGACCCCAGCCCCTGGTCAGGAAGGCGAAGCTGAACGGCACGCCGGGCGCGCCGTTGAATTCCTTGAGTACGAGGCGCTCGAGTCACTGGCCCTCCGCGTCCTGTCTGAAATCGCCGATGAGATCCACCATCGATTCGGGGTGGAGCGGCTGGCGATCGTGCATCGAACCGGATCGGTCTCCCTGGGCGAGGCTTCCGTCGCCATCGTCGCCTGCGCGGCGCATCGGGGCGATGCCTTTGCGGCAGCGGCATACGCGATCGACGAAACCAAGGCCCGCGCGCCAATCTGGAAGGCAGAACACTTCGCCGACGGTCACGTCTGGATGGGCGCGCCCGCGCGCGAGAGCCCGCATCGGACCGACCGACGGTGATCTCCGCTCGTATGCTCTGCCGATGATGCCGTCGATCGGCCCGGGGGAATTCCGGCCAGAACGCGAGGCGCTCCTGGAGCGCGCCGGCGCCGTGGCCTCACGGCTCGCGCGTGTTGCGATGGGAGCGACCTCTCTTGGACGCGAGCGTGCCATTCTGCGGCTCATCGGCGTCTCCGGGCTCGACCGCGAAGGCAGGCCACTGGCCGCTGAGGTGGTCGATCGGTACGTTGACGGTCAATCAAAGCGGCTCGCGACGGGCATCGGATTCCCGTTCGCCATGGCCCTCCTCGAGTACGACACGACACCGCAGCAGCTCGCGCTCGACGTCGCGGCTGGATCCGTCGATCTCCAGCTCGAGTCGGAGCTGCTTGCCGAGCCGGAGCGATATGCGGCCGCCGCAGACCTGTTGTCGCGCCTCGCCGTCGCGGCCGTCGATCGGATCGATGCCAATCGCGTTGCCCGCGGCGAGCTCATCGATATGCTCCACGATCGGCCCCAGCCCTGGATCGGCGCAACCATCCATGAACCGTCGGTCGAGGAAGCCGAGCGCGAGGCCTACCGCCTGGTGCGCGCCGGGTTCGATCTGACCCGGGTGGAAGTGCCCGCCAACCGTGAACTCGCGATTCGCCTCGGCGCGCTGGGTCAGGATGTTTATTGGCGTCCTCGTGGCCCGGAAGGCGATCCTGAGGACACGCCCGTCGGAAGCCAGCGCGGCCTGTCGCAGCTTCGGCAGGTTCTCGATCGTGCCGCCGCGGAACGTGGCGCCTATGTTCGGCTGGCCATCGCGCCGACCGCCCTCGCCGGCCCGGAAGGCGCGATTGTCGCGGCCTTCGAGCGCGCCGACGTGCTGGAGCTCGGTCCGATGGGCGAGATGTTCGTGACCGGCGTCGATCCGGAACGCGCCCTGGTCGACTTCACGTTTGCGGTTCGAGTCGCGCGCCGAGCGGGCGTGATGGTCCAACTCGACGCCGGCCCACTGATGGTGGCCCCGGACCTCGATGCGGGAGTCAACGCCGATCCGGCCACGCGCGCGGGACGATCGGTCGCGCTGCAACTCCTCGCCGTTCTGACCGCGCGAGCCTGCGGGATCCCGGCCGCGAACGTCATCGTCGGGGCGCTGCCGGTCTGGATCACCGGAGAGCCGGACGCTCCGGCCCGAGCGATTGCGGAGATCGCGCTCCGTCGCGCGCTGTACGGCGGATACCCGCTCGCGTTGGTGGAACCCATCGCGGACGAGGCGACCGGCTGGGCCGCGACCGTGGCCGCCATCCAGCCGGGTACCGGCGTGGCCCGGATCCAGCTCCGGCACCAGACGGACCCAGACCGGGCCGGGGAGAGCGCCCGTGCCGCTCGGCAGGCGAGTGAAGTAGCCGCGCGCCTCGAGGGCCAGGTTGACGGGGGCCGCCTGGTCGGCATCGCCGGGGATCACGTGGCCGGGTCGCTGGCCGCGGCAATCGCCACGCTCGATCTTCTCGAACGCGAGGGCTGGCCCGCCCTGACCGGGGCCACGACGGCCCGTGCCGGCTGGGGTCGAGTCGGCGCCGACGCGGTGACGGCAACCGGCAACTCGACCGATCCGGTGGAGCGGGCGCTCGCGGGGTGACGGCCATGCGGCGCCGGGAGCGGCGAACGAGTGGTGGAGTGCCGCGCCTCCCGTGGAGGTCGCTGGTCAACCCGTATCGGCCGGTGGAGATCCTGTCCGCAGATCAGATCGAGACGATCCACGTGGCTTCGCTCCGCATCCTCGCCGAAGTCGGGTTGGAGGTGCTCGGCGACCGCGCAATCGACCTCCTCGTGCGGGCCGGCGCACAGGTCGATCGAGCCTCGCGGCGCGTCCGCCTGGATCCGGCGATGGTCGAGGAGACGATCGTCTCCGCCCCGAGCGAGTTCCGCGTTCATGCGCGCAATCCGGCGCGACACGTGGAGATCGGCGGACGCAACGTGGTGTTCACCTCGGTCGGGGGCCCGGCATTCGTGACCGATCTCGATCGTGGTCGCCGGCCGGGCAACGCGGCCGACTTCGTCGACTACGTCCGTGTCATCGGGGCACTCGATGTCATCCACATGGAGGCGGGTGGCCCTCTCGAACCGACCGATCTGCCGGTCCCGACCCGCCACCTCGAGATGTACCGGATTCTCGCCAGGAACCTCGACAAGACGTGGCAATGCCTGGGCTTCGGGCGGGTTCCCGTCGACGACGCCCTCGAGATCATCGCGCTGGCCAGGGGCGTCAGCCGAGAGACGCTCGTGCGCGAGCCGAGCCTGATGACGATCATCAACTCGAACTCGCCGCTGCGTCTCGATGGTCCGATGTCCGACGGCCTCATCGAGATGGCGATCCATGGCCAACCCGTGGTAGCCACGCCGTTCACCCTGGCCGGGGCGATGAGCCCGGCGACGATCGCGGGTGCCCTGACCGAGCAGAACGCCGAGGCACTGTTCATGGTCGTCCTGACCCAGCTCGCCAGACCAGGAGCCCCCGTGGTCTACGGCGGCTTCACGTCAAACGTCGACATGCGGACGGGCTCGCCGGCGTTTGGGACGCCCGAATACGTCAAGGCCGCGTTCGCCACCGGCCAGCTGGCACGACGCTACGGACTGCCCTTCCGGTCGTCGAATGTCACAGGCTCGAACGTGGTCGATGCGCAGGCCGCCTACGAATCAGAAATGGCCGTCTGGGGCGCGATCATGGGCGGGGTGAACCTGCTCTACCAGGGCGCAGGCTGGCTCGAGGGCGGGCTCACGGCGTCGTTCGAGAAGCTCATCCTCGATGCCGAGATCCTTCAGATGATGGGCGAGGTGCTCCAGCCGCTCGTGATCGACGATGCGGAGATCGGAGTGGACACGATCGCAGCCGTCGGGCCCGGCGGGCACTTCTTCGGAACGGCCCACACCCTCGAACGATTCGAGCACGCGTTCTACCGGCCCATCCTGTCCGACTGGCGGAACTTCGAAACATGGCAGGACGACGGATCGCGAACCGCTGCCCAGCGGGCGAACGGCGTCTGGAAGCAGCTCCTCGCCGAATTCGAACCTCCCGTAATGGATCAGGCGAGGTCCGAGGCCATCGATGCCTTCGTCATCCGCCGGACGCGCGAGATCGAGGCGGCCTCGGCCTGATCAGGCTGCGGGCGGGTGCCGGAAGGTCCCCACGAGCAACGCGAGCGCGATCTCGGTGATGGCGCCCGGGCGAGAACCGGCGCTGACCCTGCGCTGACCCGGCTGGCCGCCGCCGCAGCCTGGCCGCCGCCCCGCCTGGCCGCCGCCGCCGCCCGGCCCCATCGGCCCGTGATCTGATCTGGTGTGCTGGTCGTACTCTAGGAAGGTGCCACGATTCAGGCACGCTAGAGGAGATCCCGGATGCGTCAGCGAATCCCGATGTTCGGTCTGGTCGTGGCGTTCGCGCTCGTGGCGTTCGCGCTCGCGGCGTGCGGTGGCTCGACAGCGCCGACGCCCGGAGTCACGTTTCGCGCTCCGTCTGCGGAACCCACGGCCGCGCCGACTGCCGTGGTGACTGCCGCGCCGACCCTCGCCCCAACGGCCGAGCCGACGGTGAACCCGGGGGGACCGACCGCCTCGGTGAGCATCTTCGACAACGGCTTCACCCAAGCCAATCTCACGATCGCCAAGGGAACGACGGTGACCTGGACGAACACTGGACAGCGCGCCCACACCGTCACCAGTGGAGCTGGGGGCTTCGGGAGCGACGGTGTCCTGGCGAGTGGCAAGACCTACGCCCACACGTTCGACAGCGCCGGATCCTTCGCCTACATCTGCACGGTCCACACCGCCATGCAGGGCACCGTCACCGTAACGCCATGACCGATCATGGTCGTTGCAGGTACCGAACCACCTGACGATCTACTGATGTCGGGCGAGTTGCCGCGATTGCCGCCCATTCGCGCGACGGACGGTGATGAGGCGGATCTTGCCGCGCGGATCTCGGAGCGGGACGAAGAGGCTTTTGTGATCGTGTATGACCGATACGCAGACCTCGTCTTCGGGACGACTCTTCGCTTCGTGCGGGATCGAGACGACGCCATCGAGATCGTGCAGGACGCGTTCCTGTCGGTCTGGCGGCGCGGGCATCAATTCGACGCTCGGTCGGGCTCACTGGCCGGTTGGATCCTGGGGATCGCGAGAAACCGGGCGATCGACCACCTGCGAGCGCAGGGCAGGCGGCCCCGTTTGGCCGTGCCCACCAGCGTCGACCACGGGCAATCGGACGGGATCGCGGCCACCGATTTCGCGACTGCGGCCAACGGCGACGATGCACCTGATGTCGCGATGAACCGGCGCTGGCTCCGAGCGCTCCTCCGGAATACCCTCGCCGGCATGCCCGCCGAGGAGCGTCACGTCGTGGTCCTGGCCTACGATCGAGGCCTCAGCCAGTCCGAGATTGCCGAACAGCTCGCCATCCCGCTCGGAACGGTGAAGTCCCGGACGCGGCGCGCGTTGGCGAGCCTGCGCGACCGCCTCGCCGACGTCCCGGATGTACGGCCCGACCTCGCTACCGATCGCGGAGGCCCTCCATCCGGCGTCGAGCCCAGAGCAGCCCGATGACCCCGATGGAGCACGCCGACGCTCACGAGCGGATCGCTGATCTGAGCCTGGAGCCTGATCGGCTCGTTCAACTCGCACGCGAGCTTGCGAGCGTCGATCGAGGCGCTGCCGTCTACGTGTCCCGGGACGCGTTCGTGGATCACGTGGCGTGGTGCGAAGTCTGTCGCGAGGAGGTTGGTGCGTGGTACCGGGCGCACACCCTCGTCCACGAGGCGCTGGTCGACCCGACCGGCCCCGTGCTCCTCGCCGATGTGGCGGACGGAGAGCCGATGACCGCACCGGCCCACCTGCGCGAATCGGTCCTGACCCGGATCAAGTTGGACGCCCTGCCCGAAACACCATCTGGCCGAGTGCCGCAACGACGCGTCGTACCCGCGATCCGATCGCGTGTTTCCCGCCGGCGCCTGCTCCCGCTCGTCGCAGTGATGTCGATCCTGGTTGTTGCAGGCGGGCTGGTCCTCGACGGGAACGCGCGCCTCGGCCGCGCAGAGTCAGAGGCGCTTGCGCTGCAGACCATGAGCGCCACCCTGGATCGCGTGCTCCAGGACCCGAACCATTGGGTGGTCGACCTGCGCGGCGTCGATGGCCAGAGCCGCGGGTCCGTGTCATGGTCCACCCGGGACCTCGTGGTGTTGACCACCGCGCTGGCGCCTCCACCCGAGGGCCGGGTCTACCGATGCTGGCTCGAACGGGACGGCCAGCGATCGGGGGTCGGTCGGATGGTCTTCGCCGGCGGGACAAGCTTCTGGGTCGGGACGCTCGGTGCCTGGGGTTCGACCTCGTTCGGGCCTGGTTCGACGTTCGGGATCAGCCTCGAGCCCGTGTCGGGATCGGAGGGCAACCCGGCCATCCTGGCCGCGGCGCTGGGGGG
>JAYWFP010000155.1:0-4351 GCA_043778745.1 Chloroflexota bacterium | reverse complement strand
ATCGCAGCCGATTCGATCGCCCGCCAGACCGGCGAGCAAGTCGCGGTCCTCGACGTCGATGTTCACCACGGCAACGGGACGCAACAGATCTTCTGGCGACGGGGCGACGTGTTGTATGCCTCGATCCACGCCGACCCGGCACACCTCTATCCGTTCTTCCTTGGCTACGCGGATGAGACAGGCGAGGGGTCCGGCGCAGGGTCGAACTTCAATCAGCCCCTCCCGGCGGGCACCGGCGACGAGCTCTACCTCGCGGCGATCGATCGCGCCCTCGAGGTCATCGATCAGACCCCGGGAGACGTGGTGGTCGTGTCGCTCGGCTTTGACACCTATCGCGAGGACCCGATCGGCACGTTCGCGCTGACCACGCCGGCGTATCACGAGATCGGCAGGCGGCTGGCGAGCCTCGGACGGCGGCTCGTGATCCTCCAGGAGGGCGGGTATCACCGGCCTTCGCTCGGCGAGAACGCCCGGGCCTGGCTGCGCGGCGCGGACGGACGGTCGTACGATCCGGAACCAGTCTCCGGCCAGACCCCGGCCGGCACGAGGAGCACGTAATGACCAGATCGTTGCCGGATGCGGTGCGCAAGCTCGTCGCCGAGATCGAGACCGAGATCGGCGAATCCGACGAGGCCGCGCTGGCCGCACCAATCGAGGGTTCCGTCTCACGCGTGGATACCGGCAACGGTTCGGGGGGGCACGTCAGCGATCGCATCGAGGGTGGAGCGGATCGAGTCGAGGAAGCCGTACGGGACATCCTCCTCGAGATTGGCGAAGACCCGACCCGGGATGGCCTGCGCGGTACACCGGATCGCGTCCATCGCATGTATGCGGAGCTGACGGCGGGCTACCACGTCGATCCGGATCGGCTCGTCAACGGCGCGATCTTCGAGGTTGACTACTCGGAGATGGTGGTGGTCAAGGACATCCCGTTCTATTCGCTGTGCGAGCACCACCTGCTCCCGTTCTTCGGGACCGCTTCGGTGGCCTACATTCCGCGTGGCCGCGTGATCGGCCTTTCCAAGATTCCGAGGATCGTGGAGATGTATGCGCGCCGCCTTCAGATCCAGGAGCGGATGACGCAGGAGATCGCGGACTTCCTCAATGCCCGCCTCGACCCGCAGGGGGTTGGCGTCGTCGTCGAGGCGAATCACCTGTGCGCGGTGATGCGCGGGATCCGGAAGCCCGGCACGGTGATGACGACTTCGGCCGTGCTCGGACTATTCCGCTCGCGAGACCGGACCCGTGCCGAGTTCTTCAGCCATCTCGATCGTCGCTCACCGACCCCGTGAGCCACGTGCCGGCGCCTACAATCGCGTCATGACCGACGCACCGATCAAGGTCCTCATCGCCAAGCCCGGTCTCGACGGCCACGACCGCGGAGCAAAGGTGCTCGCTCGGGGATTGCGAGACGAGGGTTTCGAGGTCGTCTATACGGGCCTGCGCCAGACGCCGGAAATGGTCGCGACGGCGGCATTGCAGGAGGACGTCGACGTGGTCGGCCTGTCGATCCTGTCCGGCGCGCACATGACCCTGGTGCCGCGAATTACCAGGATCCTTCGGGAAAGCGGCCTCGACGACGTCATGGTCGTGCTCGGCGGGATCATCCCGGACGAGGATGCCGTTGCGCTCCGGGAGCTCGGGGTATCCGGGATCTTCGGGCCAGGGACCAAGATCTCCGAGGTCGCCGACTTCCTGCGCGCGAACGTTCGCGCCCGCGACTGAGTGGGCACGCACGGCGTACCGGCGACGGACCCGCCGGACCGGACGGACACCGCGGACCGGACGGACACCGCCGCCCGGACGGACCCGGAGGCCCGGACGGACACGGCGGCCCGCGCACGTGTCCTCACGGACGCCGCAACCACCGGGGACCGACGGGCGCTCGCGCGGCTCCTGACCGCGGTCGAGAATCGAACCCCGCTCGCCGAGGCGGCGATGCGTGTCCTCTATCCGCTGGCGGGCAGGGCCCACATCGTCGGCATCACGGGAGCACCAGGCGCGGGCAAGTCGACGCTTGTTGCCGCGCTCATCGCCGAGGCGCGCGCCGTCGGCCGGGCGGTCGGCGTGGTGGCGGTCGACCCCTCGAGTCCCATCACCGGTGGGGCGTTGCTTGGTGACCGCGTGCGGATGCAGGCGTACGCATCCGATCCCGATGTCTTCATCCGCTCGATGGCATCGCGTGGTCACGCCGGGGGCCTGGCGTCGACATCGGCGGCCGCAGCGGCCGTCATGGATGCCTGTGGCTTTGATCTCGTCCTGCTTGAGACGGTCGGAACGGGCCAGAGCGAGGTCGAGGTGGCCGCGGCCGCCGACACGACCGTCGTTCTCGAGGCGCCCGAAATGGGCGACGAGGTCCAGGCGATCAAGGCCGGGCTCCTCGAGGTCGCCGACATCGTCGTCGTCAACAAGGGCGACCGCCCCGGCGCTCAGCGGACGGCATCGCAACTCCGGGCGATGCTCGTTGCCGTGGCCCGCGTCGGCACCACCGAGCGAGATCACCATGGCCATGACGCTGGAGGCTCAACGGCGCACGGGACGGTATCCCCCGAGCCCCCGTCCGAGCCGACTCACAGACTCGCCCCGGCGCGCCCGAAGCAGCCCGAGGTCCTGATCACCACCGCGACGACCGGTCAGGGCATCCCCGAACTTCTCCTGGCCCTGGATCGCCACCGGCTCCGCGATCGGGCGGATCCGGACGCAGTCTCGCGGCTCGCGCGGGCACACGCCCAGGTCTGGGCGATCCTCGGCGACCGAATCCGGGCGGCGCTGGATGCCCCCGAGCGCCGAGTGTCAACGACGGCCGTGCTGCGACGGGTCGCGGATCACGAACTGGATCCGTTTGCGGCTGTCGACCAGCTCCTGGAGACGCTGCGCCAGAAGTAGCGCCGCACCATCGCAGGCGCCGCCAGATAGAACCTCGCATGTAACGGGTCGCGGGCTGCCGACCGCGGGTAGACTCAGGGCATGAGCATCGATCGAGTTTTCGTCGCCGGTGCCGGGCTCATGGGCCACGGCATCGGGCAGGTGCACGCGGCGATAGGACGCAACGTCACGCTTTATGAACCGGATCCGGCTCGGGCCGAGGCTGGCCGCGAGCGGATCACCGGCAACCTCGATCGAGCGGTCGCGAAGGGCAAGCTTGAACGTGCCGAGCGGGACGAGATCCTTGGGCGAGTGACCGCAACGTCGGACCTCGCGGAGGCGGCGACGGCGGACCTTGTCGTCGAGGCCGTGTTCGAGGATGTTAAGGTCAAACAGACCCTGTGGCGCCAGATCGATGCGATCTGCCCTCCGGCCACGATCTTTGCCTCGAACACGAGCTCCATCTCGATCGACACGCTGGCGTCGGTGGTCACCCCAGCGCGGCGCGAGCGATTTGTCGGAATGCACTTCTTCAGCCCCGTTCCGGTCATGCCACTCGTCGAGCTGATCCGCGGGACGGTCACGACCGATGAGACCGAGAACGCCATCCGGGACCTCACCGATGCGCTCGGCAAGAAACTGATCGTCTCGGCCGATCGGCCGGGGTTCATCGTGAACCGGATCCTCATGCCGCTCCTCGCCGAGGCGATGCACGCGCTCGAGGACGGGACGGGCACGGCCGACGATATCGATACCGGCGCAAAGGTCGGCCTCAACCACCCGATGGGCCCGCTCGAGCTTGCCGATTTCATCGGCCTCGACGTGTGCCTGAACGTGATGAACGTCCTGTACGAGGGCTTCGGCTCGGAGCACTTCAAGCCACCGGGGAACCTCGTTGCGCTTGTTGCGGCCGGGCATCTCGGCCAGAAGACTGGTCGCGGGTTCCACACGTACCCGAGGACCTGAGGCGGTGGCGCCGACGGCCGGGTCCGTGGGTCTGGGCGGCCTCACGAACGAGGAGCGCCTCCTTCGTGACACCGCGCGCGAATTCGCCCAGCGCGAAATCGCCCCAGGTGCCATCGAGCGTGACGAGGAACAGCGCTTCGACCGCTCGCTCTTCAGCCGGATGGGGGAGCTGGGCCTGACGGCTGCGCCGCTGCCCGAGTCGATCGGCGGGGCGGGATTCAGTTACCTCGGATGGGCACTCGTCATGGAGGAGCTGGGCGCTGCGGAGATGGCCTCGGCCGTGACGCTGTCCGTGCACATCCTCAGCCAGTACCCGGTCGTCACGTTCGGGAGCGAGGACCAGCACCGCGACTGGCTCGGCCCGATGCTCGCCGGGGAGTCCCTTGGCGCGTTCTGCCTGACCGAGCCGCATGCCGGCTCCGATGCCGGCGCGCTCCGGATGCGTGCCGTTCGCCTGGACGCGGCCGGGGCCGAGCTGCCGGCCGGAGCTCCCGTCGCGGATGTCGCTGCCTATCGCCTC
>JAYWFP010000154.1:0-10304 GCA_043778745.1 Chloroflexota bacterium | reverse complement strand
GGGGCCCGTGCTGCTCCGTCGATCCGGTCGGGATGATGACGGTCTTATGGTCGACGAGGAACGCCTCGACCTCGCGATTGGTCATCTCGCCCATGAATACGGTCGGCGGCTTCATCGGGATCCTCCTCTGGTCAGGCGATGCTGGTGGTGAGTTCGCCGATCTGCTCGATCCAGACCGTCACGATGTCCCCGGTTTGCAGGTGGCGGTCCGGCCCGAGAGGTCCGGCCAGGCGCGCCGGCGTCCCCGTCGCGATCAGGTCACCGGGGCGGAGCACGACGTGTTGGCTGAGGTAGGAGATTGCCTCCGCGATCGAGAAGCGCATCTGCGACGTGGAGCCATCCTGGATGGCGATCCCGTTGATCGTGCAGCCGAGCCGGAGGTCGGTCGGGTCGAGCTCGTCGGCCGTCACGACGATCGGGCCAACCGGGCAGAAGCCGGGCATCGATTTCCCGAGCAGCCATTGGTCGCCGTCGAGCCACGGGTCTCGGGACGAGACATCGTTGATGCACGTATAGCCGAATACGTGGGCCATCGCGTCAGCGGCCGGCACCGCGAAGGCCTTCAGGCCGATGACCACGCCCAACTCGACCTCCGCGTCGACCGTGGTGGTCAGCGCACGGTCCCAGGTCAGCGCGGCCCCGTGGCCCGCGACGGAACCCGGCAACTTGGCGTAGACCATCGGCCGCTGCGGGCGGCCGGGTTCCGGTCCACCGTCCGCGCCGTAGTTGAGCCCGATGGCGTAGATCGCGCCGGGGTCGGGCACGACGGGACCCAGGGGGAGCTCGTCTTTCCGCATGGACGGCCGATCCGTCCGCTCGTCGAGCCAGCTGCGAATGGCGGACTGCCCGGCCGCGCCGGCGGCGGCGATCTCGCGGATCGAGCCGAGGCCCGCAGCCCCGAGGTCGACAGGCACCGCACGCTCCCCTTCGACGATCGCGACTCGGTACTGATCGTCGTCGAGGAACGTCACGAATCGCACGATCAGGCCGTCGCCAGCGGGTCGGCGAGGAGCGGTGCGACCGCAGCCCGCATGACGGCGTCCATGCCGCCGACGCCGGTCCAGCGCTCGAAGGCGATCGCGGCCTGGGCGATGAGCATCTCGGACCCGTTTGCGGCGCGCAATCCGCGGGCCCGGGCGGCCTGCAGGATAGGGGTCTCCGCCGGGACGTAGACCATGTCGAAGACGGTCGCGGTCGCAGGCAGGGCGGCGACATCGAACGTCGATCCCGGATCGATCATGCCGACCGTCGTTGCATTCACCGCCAGGTCCGCGATCGAGAGCGCGCCGGCGATGGACGACGAGTCCGCGGGCAACACCGCCAGGCGGCCCCGCGAGATCCCGGCGAAGCGGGCCACGACGGCCTCCGCGGAGGCGAGCGTCCGATTGACGACGGTCACCCGCCGCGCCCCAGCGGTCAGGCACGCATACACGACGGCATGTGCCGCGCCCCCAGCTCCCGCGACGACCACCGTGCTTTCGGCAAGCGATCGTCCCATCGCCCGTTCCACGCCGGCCCGAAACCCGGGCGCGTCCGAGTTGAACCCGATGAGCCGCCCGTCGGGGGTCCGCACGACGTTGTTGACCGCACCAATCGCCTCAGCGTCCGGGTCGATCTCGTCGCACAGCCCGGCGATGATGCGTTTGTACGGCGCGGTGACGCCGAGCCCGAGGAAGTCCGCCCCGCGGGCGTCGGCGACCGCCGCCGCCACGGCACCAGGCTCGATCTCGAGGAGCTCGTAGCGGGCGTCGATCGCGGCCGCCGCGAACGCCGCGTTGTGCATCACTACGGAGTGGCGGCGCTTGAGCGGGCGGCCGATCAGGGCGATGCGCCGCGTCAAGGCCGCGAGGCCACCGTCGCGGCGGGCGCCGGGGCCGGTCGACGGACCGGTCCCGCGGTCGGGGGGAAGGTCACACTCGGGATGATCTCGTCCACCCATCGCTGGAGCTGAGCCGGGTCGGGGGTCATCGTGTGGAGGATGAACTGCTCCACGCCGGCGTCGACCCGGGCCTGGAGCGACGCGATGATCTCGTCCGGCGTCCCGAACAGGTACACGGATTCGAGGTACTTCTCGCCTCGTTCGGCGCTCATGACCTTCAGGAACGCGCGATGCTGCTCTTCGCGGGCCCTGGCCGGGTGGTTGGTCATGACGAGGTGCAGGAAGTTCTCGTGGGCGACCGCGCAGTCGCGTGGGTCGCGCCCGTGCTCGCGATAGAAGGCCTGGAGTTCGCGCCAGTCACGGGCGATGTCGGCGGGCGGGCAGGTGGGGCGAGGGATCCAGCCGTCGGCCCGAAGGGTCCGTGCCTTCACCGACTCGACGAATCGGGGCAGGTCCGGCGATTTTGGGTCGGCCAGTTGCGACCCACCACCGACCCAGATGTCGGGTCGCCGTGAGGCCGCTGGCTCGATGAATACGTCGTCGACGCTGTAGTACTTGCCGTGGTACGTGACCGTCTCGCCCTCAAGGAGCGGGATCATGATGTCCAGCATCTCGTCGGTCCGCTTCCCGCGCTCGGACTTGTGGACGCCCACCGCCTCGTATTCCGCGTCGTTCCAGCCGACGCCGGCGCCGAGGATCATCCGGTTCTCGGACAGGAACTGGAGCGTGGCGAGTTCCTTGGCCAGAAGCACCGGGTTGCGCAGCGGCAGGATCAGGATCGACGTCCCGAGGCGAACCCGTTCGGTCGCGCCGGCGGCCACCGCCAGCGTGCTGATCGGCTCAAGCCAGGAAACCGAGTAGAACCGTTTCGCGGCCAGGAGGTGGTCGGTGATGAAGAGCGAGTCGAAGCCGAGGTCCTCCACCGTGCGGGCGAACGCCTTGATCCCCCGAGCCCGCTCGGGCCCGTCGCCTTCCCAGATGTAGGACGGGAGAAAGACTCCGAACCGGCCGACTTCGCTCATGCGTGGGCGCCCTCCATGGAATGTGTTGGATTTCGTGTCACCGACCGCGGTAGTCGGGGTCCCGCTTGGCGAAGAAGGCGGCGGCGCCCTCAAGCAAGTCGTCGCTGGCGAAGATGCGGACGGATGCCTCCAGCTCGGCGGCGAGGCCGTCGCCGATCGTAGCGTCCTCGGCGATGGCGATGAGGCGCTTTACCTCGCGAACGGCGATCGGGCCGCGGAGCGCGATCTCCTCGCCGATGGCCGTCGCGCGGGCCACGGCCTGGCCGGCCGGCACGACCTCGTGGACGAGGCCGATCCGCTCGGAGTCTGTGGCGGTCAGGACACGCCCGGTCAGGATCATCTCGCGTGCCCGCGCCGCGCCGACGATGCGCGGCAGGCGCTGCGTGCCGCCCGCGCCGGGAGTAACCGCGAGCCGGACTTCCGGCAGCCCGAGCTTCGCCAGCTCGGACGCGACGCGGATGTCGCAGCACAGGGCGAGTTCCAGGCCGCCACCCAGCGCGTTACCCTCGATCGCAGCGATCGTCGGCATCGGGAGCTCGGCCAGGCGGCGCGCGACGCCGCTCTCCAACATATGCCGCGCGCGGCCGCCCGGGCCGCGTTGGGCCTCGAACTCGCCGACGTGGGAGCCCGCCGAGAAGGCACGGTCTCCGGACCCACTCACGACCACGGCCCGGACCGCGTCGGCGGACGCCGCCTCGAGCGTCGCGAGTGCCGCGTCCAGCTCCCGCAGCAGATCCTCCGTGACGAGGTTCAGTGGCGGGTTGACGAGTTGGAGCTGGGCGACGCGACCCAGGTCAAGCGCGATGAGTCCTCTCATCCGGCGGCCGCGAAGTCGGCTGCGAGGCCCATCGGGCCCCTGGCGTAGAGCCGGCCGTCCATCGCCTTCAGATCGTCGGCGATCCGCGGCCGGAAGCCCATCTGGCCCAGGATGTCCCGCTCGAGATCGATGCCCGGCGCGACCTCGATGAGCACGAGGCCGTCGTCAGCGAGAGCGAAGACCGCCCGGTCCGTCACGTAGCGGACCTGCTGGCCCCGCTCCCGGGCAAGCTGCCCGTTGAACGAGATCTGGCGGACCTCCGGGACGAATTTCTGGAGGCTTCCCTCGTGGACGACGCGGACGCCGCCGTCGATATCGAGCTCGAGGCCCTGCGCGGTGAGCGTACCCACGAAGTTGATCCGGAGCGTCCGGGCGCTGATGTTCGGAAAGCCGCCCGGCCCGCGAATGCGGCCCTCGAAGGCGTGAACATTGACGTTGCCCTGGGCATCCACCTCGGCGAATGAGAGGCTCGCGATGTCGAGGCCGCCGCCGTCGTAGAAGTCGAACATGTTGGGCTGGTCGATCATCGCCTGGTAGTTGAACCCGGCCCCACCCTCGTTGCCGGCCACCGGTACGCCGCCGAAGATCCCCTGCTCCACGGTCAGGACGAGTTGATCGGTGATGCCCTCCTCCCAGGCGACGCGCCCGATGAGCTGGCTGATCCCGAACCCGAGATTGCAGATCGCGCCCCGCGGGAATTCGAGGAGCGAGCGGCGGGCGATGATCTTGCGGACGTCGAGCGGCAGCGGGGCCTCCGCCGTGACGGGCTTCCGGACCGCGCCCGCGTAGTACGGCGAATCGCGGGTCATGTAGGTCTGCCACTGGTCCGGATCGACGTAGACGTAGTCGATGAGCGCGCCGGGAACCTTCACGCTCCGCATCGGCAGGCTGCCGCGACGCGCCAGTTGCCGCACCTGGGCGATCACGATCCCGCCGCTGTTGCGTGCCGCCATCGCCATCGAGAGCATCTCGCCCTGGACCGCCTCGCCCTCCATCGTCAGGTTGCCGTCCTCGTCCGCTGTCGTGCCGCGAATGACGGCGACATCGATCGGGAATGCGTGGAACAGCAACCACTCGCGGCCCCGGAGTGTCACGACCTCCACCAGGTCCTCGGTCGTTCGCGCATTCTGCTTGCCACCGGTCTGGCGTGGGTCGACGTACGTGCCGAGGCCGACCTGCGTCACGAGGCCTGGACGCCCGGCCGCGATCTCGCGGGTCAGCTGCGAGAGAACGCCCTGCGGGAACGAGTACGACTCGATCTCATTGGCCTCGACCAGGGCGCCGAGGCGGGGCTCGTTGCCGATGTTGCTGCCGATCGTCCGGCGCATGAGGCCGGGCAAGCCAAGCTGCGAGAAGCCGCGGTCGGCGAAGTCACCGATGCCGACCACTCGGACGGTGGTCAGCTCGCGCGGCCGTCCTTCGGCCGTGAAGACCGCGGCCAGCTCGTCGATGAACCGCTGGGGCAGGGCGTGGCCGGCACCGGACCCGCCGATCAGCACGGTCGCACCGTCCCGGACGAGGCCCACAGCCTCTCGAATCTCGACGACCTTCGTCACGGCATATAGCCCCCTGCATTCGGATTGAGCGTCTGGCCCAGGAATAGCGACGATGCGTCGGAGAGCAGGAAGATGACACTGTCCGCGACCTCCTCGGCCCGGCCGAACCGCCCGAGCGGCATGCTGCGGAGTCGGCGCCGGCCCTCCTCGCTCTCGGCGAGGTCGGTCGTCATCGCGGTGATCGTCATGCCGGGGGCGACGGCGTTCACGCGGATCCCCGCCGGCCCGAACTCCTGGGCCAGCGAACGGGTCAGCCCGATGAGGCCTGCCTTCGCGGCGCTGTACGCCGCCGTCTCCGCGACCCCGGCCTGGCCAAGGCGGGATGCGATGTTCACGATCGCCCCGCTGCCGCGCTCCACCATTGATGGCAGGACGGCCCGGCAAGTGTGGAATGCCGCCGTAAGGTCGGTCCGGATCACGGCGTCCCATTCCGCCGGCTGGATCCCGAGGAACGGTCCGACCTGGGTCAGCCCGGCGTTGTTGACGAGGCCGTCGATGCATCCGAACCGTTCGATGACCTCCCGGACGAGCGCCTCAGCCTCGGTGCCGACCCCGACGTCCGCGGCGAACGCCCCCCCGTCCGAACCGGCGTCGCGGACGCGCTGGAGCGTCCTCGCCGCGCCGTCCGCCGAGCGGTGGTAGTGGACGGCCACCGTCGCGCCCTCGGCCGCAGCCTTCGCGGCGACCTCCGCGCCGATGCCGCGGCTGCCGCCGGTGACGAGCACGACCCGGCCAGCCAGCGCGCCCGCCATCAGGCGAGCCCCGCCGGCAGGACCGGCGTCCGGGGCGCAGACGCGGCCGCGGTCGGGACACCGGTGTCCGGCGCGGACGGCGCCGGCGGCGCGGTGGAGTCTCGCAGCACGACTTCGGTCGGGAGCACCTCGGGCGGCAGCACCTCGCCCGCGAGTAGCCGGTCGGCGTGCCGGAACCCGCGACGACCCATCTCGCGGAGCGGGAGGCGGACGGTCGACAGGCTCGGGGCCGTCAGGGCCGCGGTCGAGATGTCGTCGAAGCCGGCCACGGAGACGGCACCCGGCACCGCGATCCCGAGGGCCGCCAGCCGCTGGAGGGCGCCGAGGGCGAGGAGGTCGTTGGCGCAGCACACGGCCGTGAACGAAGGACTGGCCGCGAGCAGCGTGTCGACGCCGAGCCTGCCGCCGTCCGCGTCGAACGACGTCCGGACGACGATTGACTCGTCGAATTCGATCCCGGCGGCGTCGAGGCCACGGCGATACCCGGCGAGCCGCTCGCGGGCGACGAACAAGGACCGCGGGCCGGCGAGAAAGGCAATCCTCCGATGTCCGAGGGCGACGAGCGCGCCGACCATCGCCGCGATCCCCGCCGCGTTATCGACGCTGACCTCCGGGCTCCCGCCAGCGTACGGGGACAGATGGACGACGGCCGCGCCGTCAGCCTGCATCGCCGCGAGATGGCGGTCCATCTCCTCGTTCAGGGCCGGATCGTCCAGGCCGCTGCCCGCGAACACCACGGCGGCGGCACGCATCGAGCGGAGGAGGCGGACATACGAGCGCTCGCGCTCGGCGTCGCGCTCGGAGCTGCAGGTGATCACGAGATAGCCGGATGAGGAGGCCGCGTCCTCGACACCACGGACGACCTCGGCGAAATATGGGTCGGTGATGTCGTGGACGATGACCGCGACCACCGGCACCCGGCTCTTGAGGAGCCCGCGGGCGAGCGCATTCGGGACGTAGTCGAGCGTCCGTGCCGCCTCGAGCACCCGCGCCCGGGTCGCCGCGCTGACGGGGTAGTCCGAAGCCGAGACGACGCGTGACGCGGTCGCCGCAGAGACGCCGGCGAGTCGGGCGACCTGGGTAATCGATGCCATTGCGTCGCGATCAGTACGGATGCGGGTAGGACTTGGGAACGTCGCGGACGGTCACCCATTGCCATTGCGTGAACTCGTCCCAGTTCGCAGCGCCACCGAACCGGCTGCCGTTGCCCGAGGCGCCCATGCCGCCGAACGGGATGATCGCCTCGTCGTTGACCGTCTGATCGTTGACGTGGACCATGCCGGAGCGGATCTGCTGGGCGAATGCGAGTCCACGGGACGTCGACCTCGAGTAGACGGCGCCGGCGAGGCCGTACTCGGAGTCGTTGGCAAGCCGCAGCGCCTCCTCGTCCGTGTCGAAGACGACCACCGGCGCCACGGGCCCGAAGATCTCGTCGGTCCAGGCCGGCAGGCCGGTCGTCACGTCGGCGAGCACGGTCGGACGGTAGAACAGGCCTTCGTGCGTCCCGCCGACGGCGAGCCTCGCGCCCCCCTCGACCGAGCGGCGGACGATGCCGTCGACGCGCGCCAGCTGCTTCTCGTTGACGATCGGCCCGAGATCGACGTCCTCGCGGAAGGGATCACCCAGCCGGAGCCGGGATGCCTTCTCCACGAGAGCTTCGATGTAAGCGTCTGCGATGCTCCGATGGACGATGTGCCGGCCGGCGGCAAAGCAGACCTGGCCCTGGAACTGGAACGAGGCGTACGCGCCTGCCGAGGCCGCGGCATCCACGTCCGCATCGTCGAGGACGACAAACGCGTTGTTCCCGCCGAGCTCGAGCGAGACCTTCTTGAGGAGGGCCCCGGCGAGCGTCCCGACGCGGCGGCCAGCCGCGGTCGAGCCCGTGAACGAGACCGCGTTCACATTCGGATCCGTGACGATCGCCTCGCCGACGTCGGCGCCGCCGATGACGACCTGAAGCAGGCCCTCGGGAAGGCCGGCCTCCCGGAACACCGCCTCGAACATCGCCCCGCCACAGGCCGGCGTCTGGGGATCCGGCTTCAGGACGACGGCGTTGCCGAGCGCGAGGGCCGGTGCGACCACGCGCATCCCGAGGACGCTGGGCGAGTTCCAGGGCGTGATCGCCCCGATGACTCCGATCGGCACGCGGCGGACGATCGACATCCGCTCCGGCTGCGCGGACGGCATGAGCGAGCCCAGCGGCTGGGACGGCAACGTCGCAGCGTTGAGGATTTCCTGGAGGGCGAAGTTCGACTCGTGGTGCATCTTGTTGTGGACCGCGCCGGTCTCGCGCTGGGTCCATGTCCCGAACTCGGCCCGATGGGCCTCGTAGATGTCGGCGGCCCGACGGAGGATCCGGACCCGCTCGAGATAGTTCGTCGCGGCCCACGCCGGCTGGGCGGCGGCCGCCTCGGCTGCAGCGCGACGGACGTCCTCGACCGTTGACAAACGCAGGGTCAGCAGGGGCCGCCCCGTCGCCGGCTCGCGGACCTCACGCGCTTCGCCGGTCCCGGGTTTCCAGCCGGCGAGGAACCGGTCGAACCAGCCCGCCTCGGCCTGGCCGGCCACCGATTCAGGAGTCGTCGCGACCATCATGTCCTCCTTCCGACTGGCGCTCGGCCGGCCAGTACCGTTGTGCGTAGGTCTTCGCTGCGCCATCGACGACCGCACGCGCGCCGGTCGACGGGTCGCGCCAGACCTGGCCGCGGGCCAGTACAGCGTCGATCAGGCCCTCCTCCAGGTACGGCGGGATCTCCCACGACCTCAGCTCGATCGCCTCCTGGCCGGGATAGCCGATCTGCTCCTTCACTCGCCGGTCGGTGTAATAGCCGCCAACGAGGACGAGCTGGAGTGCGGCCAGGCTGGCGGGCTCGTCCCGCCCGAGAATGGCGAGGCGCGCATCCGGGTTCGCGCCGAGCTCTGGGCGGAGGGCGTCGAGGAACGGGCCGACGAGATCGGGCCTCGCCCGCAGGACGAAGCCGAGCCGTGCGTCGTCGACGACGTCGGCGGCCGAGGGCATGCCGTGGGCCGCCGGGATAAGCCGGTCGGCGATCGCGGCGAAGGTCGCCCGCGCCCTGTCGTCCAGACCAGCGACCGGATCCGGCATCACCCCCGCATCGTTCCCGGTCACGCCGGCACCGCCTGCTCGAAGCGCGTCTCGATCATGTGCTCGGCGGCGCGGAGCGCGATCGCGACGATCGTCGACGTCGGGTTCACGCCGCTCGAGGTAACGAAGCTGCTCCCGTCGACGACGTACAGGTTCGGGACGTCGTGGGTCCGATTCCAGCGATCGAGCACCGACGTCCCGGGGTCGTCCCCCATCCGCGCCGTCCCGAGAAGGTGCCAGCCCGAGTAGCGCATGAGCCGATCAACCTCGATCGAATGGGCGCCGGCCTCGATCAGTGATTCGGTCGCCCGCTCGATGTGGAAGTCGAGCATCTTCCTGGCGTTGTCGCCCATGCGGTAGCGGACCTCCGGAGCCGCGATGCCGCTCGAATCGGCGACGGAGTCGGATAGCGAGACCCGGTTCGCCTCGTCCGGGAGATCCTCTGCGAAGAGGCCCCAGTTCGCCCCGTGGCCGAGGTGCGATCGGACGTGGAGGTGGTGGTCGGGGCCCCAGACCTGCGTGCCCGCCCGGCTGGGCAGCGCCGTATTGATCGGGCCGCCCGTGGGCGCCAGGCCCCAGCGGGCGCCACGGACGAAGCCCCGGCGTTCGTCAGTCTCGTAGAACTCGAGCGACTCGATGAGGTCGCCGAATTGGCCCTGCCAGCTCATGAGCGGCTCGTCGAATAGGCCCGCGACGTTCGCAAACGGATGCATCATCAGCCGCTTGCCCACGAGCCCCGACGAGTTGGCGAGTCCGTCGGGATGGCGGGCATCGGCCGACAGGAGCAGCAACCGCGCGGTGCCGATCGCGTTGGCCGCGAGCACGACGACCTTCGCCGGCTCGAAGTGCTCCCCGCCGTCGCGATCGATCCAGGTCGCGCCGGTCGCGAGACCCCGCGCATCCGTCTCGACTCGCCGCACCCGAGCGCCGGTGATAAGTCGCGCCCCGTTGTCGATCGCCTTCGGCCAGTGGGTGAGATCGGTCGAGGCCTTCGCGCCCTCGTTGCAGCCGGACTGGCAGGTGCTTCGCTGGACGCAGGGACGGCGACCGTCGTACGGGGCCGAGAGAATGGAGTTGAACTCCGGCCACCAATGCCAGCCGAGCCTGGTGTGGGCGCGGGCTACCTTGAGGCCGGCGGCGCCGATCGGCAGGGGCGGCAGCGGCGGATCCTC
>JAYWFP010000153.1:0-10309 GCA_043778745.1 Chloroflexota bacterium | reverse complement strand
CCGAACCTTGCACGACCCCGGGTCGTATGTGGCTGGAACTTGGCGCCTTGTTGGACGTACCACGACCCCGGTTCGTATCTGGCCGAAACATGGCCGTCGGGGCGAGTACCACGAGCCAGCGTCGTAGTTGCCCGGACGCTGGAGCGACGGTTGGCTAGACGACTTCGAGGTGATCGGGGAGCGGGTCCTGGGACGGCGGGTACTTCGGGTTCATGGCCTCGAGCGTCTCGGCCACGATCTCGGTGACTGCGAGATTCCGGAACCAGTTGCGATTCGACGGGATCACGTGCCAGGGCGCCCAGTCCGTTGAGCAGCGATCGAGCATCGACTCGTAGGCGGCGATGTAATCGTCCCATCGCTGCCGCTCCTCGAGGTCGCCCAGCCGAAACTTCCACTGCTTCTTCGGGTCGTCGAACCGGTCCTGGAGACGCTCGCGTTGTTCGTCCTTGTCGATCAGCAGGAAGAACTTGAGGATCGTGGTGCCCTCGTCCACGAGCATCTTCTCCCACGCGTTGATCTGGTCGTAGTGGCGCTCCCATCGCTCCTTCGGTTCGAGATCGTGGACACGCACGACGAGAACCTGCTCGTAATGGGATCGATCGAAGATCGAGACCTCGCCTGAGCGCGGCACGTGCGGGTGGACGCGCCACAGGTAGTCGTGGGCGAGTTCATCGGGCGTCGGAACCTTGAACCCCTTGACGTGGCAGCCCTGCGGATTGAAGGCGTTCATGACGTGCGCGATGGTGCCGCCCTTGCCAGCGCTGTCGATCCCCTGCAGGACGATCAGGAGTCGCTGGCGACCCTCCGCCCATAGTCGCGTCTGGAGGTCCGTCAGCCGCTCGAGGCCACGTTCCGTGATCGGCGCCGCCTGGTTCTTGTCGAAGCCATGGGTTGCTCCGGGATCGATGGCGGCAAGTCGAGTCCTCGATCCTGGCTTGACCCGGAGGGCGGACTGGAGCGATGGCTTGCTGGGCACGGCATCTCCGATCGATCGCGGACGGCGGTACCATGGCAGCGTACGCTGCCGTACCCGGAGTCGCCCGTCTCATGACCCTTACTGCCACGAAGCCGCATCCGATCTACCTTGCCGGCCGGTGGGTAGAATCCGGCGAAACCCTGATCGTCTCGAATCCCGCTGATGCGGCCAATCCCGCCGGCGCCACATTCAACGCCTCGCCGGAGCAGTACGAGGAAGCGGTGACCGCCGCTGTCCGAGCGTTCGAAGTGACCCGAACCCTGCCCGCGTACGAACGGGGTCGAATCCTGCGCGGCATCAGTGCGGGGATTGCAGCGCGCCGCGAGGAACTCGGTCGACTGATCTGCCTCGAAGCCGGCAAGCCGATCCGTGACTCCCTGGTCGAAGTGGACCGTGCCGTGCTGACCTTCCGCCTTGGGGCGGAGGAAGCGGAGCGTATGGTCGGAGAGGTGATTCCGCTTGATCTCCTCGCCAGCAGCAAGGGTCGGGTTGGGTTTACCCGCCGCTTCGCGGCCGGTCCGGTAGCGGCGATCAGCCCCTTCAACTTCCCATTGAACCTGGCGGCGCACAAGATCGCGCCGGCGATCGCTGCGGGCTGTTCCGTGGTCCTCAAGCCCCCGTCGAAGGATCCGCTCACGATGCTGACCGTGGCCGAGATCATCCACGAGGTCGGCGTGCCGGAAGGTTCCGTGAGCATCCTGCCGATGAGCCGTGAGCTCGGCGATCGGATGGTGGCCGACGACCGGTTCAAGGTCCTTTCCTTCACTGGCAGCCCATCGGTCGGTTGGCGCATGAAGGAGCGAGCAGGCAAAAAGAAGGTCGTCCTGGAGTTGGGCGGCAACGCCGGGGTGATCGTAGACCGGACCGCAGACCTCGACTGGGCAGTCAAGAGGATCCTGATGGGTGCGTTCACGTATGCCGGCCAGGTTTGTATCAGCGTTCAGCGGATGTATATCCACGACGAGATCCGCACCGCATTTATGGACAAGTTCATCGCCGGCGTCGCCAACCTGCGCATGGGCGACCCGTCCGACCCGACCACGGATCTCGGTCCGATGGTCGACGCAGCCGCTGCCGCGCGGACGCAGCGCTGGGTTGATGAGGCAGTCCAGCTCGGGGCGCGGGTGCTTGCCGGAGGCCGTTCCGATGGAACGTTCTTCCCACCGACGGTGCTGGAGAACGTGCCGCTGACCGCGCAGGTCTGCAGCAACGAGGCGTTTGCGCCGGTCGCCGTGGTGTTCGGATTCACCGATTTCCCCGATGCGGTCCGCCAGGTCAACGACAGCTTCTTCGGGCTGCAGACCGGGGTGTTCACGAACGATCTCGGCAATGCCTGGACGGCGTTCGGTGAACTCGAAGTCGGTGGCGTCATCGTGAACGACGTGCCGACATACCGGATCGATCACATGCCGTACGGCGGCGTGAAGGATTCGGGGCTTGGTCGCGAGGGCCTTCGCTGGGCCATCGAGGACATGACCGAGATCCGCATCATGGTGCTCGCCCAGCCCCAGTAGGACGGGGTCTGGCGACCGCGCTGCGGCCGATCGTCCCACCCCGATTGCCGCCGGACGCACCGCTCTGGTGCGTCAGAGCGCCCTGCAATGCACACGAGATGACGAAAGTACGGGCCCCAGACCACCCGGACGGGTCATGGCATTTGATCACCACGTGACCAATTGTTCCAACCAGAGCGCGCGTGGCTCATTGCGAGTCCCTTATCAGCTTCGTGGCTCGTCGATGAACGGTCATCGACTTACTCGGCTGACGGGTTCCGCGACATGCGGATCCAGGGAGGTTCTCGAACAACATGGATACGAAGACAAGCGACTCGCGACGAAAGCGTCGCCTCGGCATTCTGGGTTTGCTCGCAGTGAGCGCCGTCCTGACCCTCGGGTCCGGCGCCTCGAC
Organism: Chloroflexota bacterium; assembly: GCA_043778745.1. GTDB lineage: Bacteria > Chloroflexota > Limnocylindria > Limnocylindrales > CSP1-4 > UBA5189. Next base: position 7,425 of record JAYWFP010000153.1, on the reverse strand, counting down.
GCTGGCTCTGTTCACGGCAAGTAACAGCCCGACGGCGGCGTTCACCACCGGAACCATCGACCTGACCACGTCCCCGTCGACCATCTTCACGGCCACCGCGGTCATGCCCGGCGACAGCGGCAGCCAGACCCTCGCCGTAACGAACAGCGGCACGGGCCAGCTCCGCTACGCCATGACCACCGCGGCGACCAACACGGACGCCAAGGGCCTCGCTGGGCAGCTCGCTTTGACCATCACGGCTGGTACCTGTCCCGGCAGCGGCGGGCCCCTGTACGGCTCGGCGGCGGTCGGCTCGGCGGCTCTCGGCAGTACGGCGCAGGGGGCCCAGGCCGGCGACCGGACGGTCAACGCCGGAGCCACCGACAACCTGTGCTTTGCGTGGTCCCTGCCGAGCGGCACGGGCAACGCCTTCCAGGGCGCAACGACGACGGCGACGTTCACCTTCGCTGCCGAACAGACCGCCAACAACCCGTAATCGATCGGCTGCACCCGACCGGCTGGATCCGCAATGCGGGTTCAGCCGGTCGTTTCCGCAGATGAGGACAACGTGAGCGTGAAGGTATCGAGCGTGTTGCGCAGTATCGGATCGTGGCTCCGCCGTCTGCCCGAAATCGCCTTCGTGACCCTTGCCCTGCTCGTCTTCACAACGGCCGTCGCCCTCCGAGCGCTTCCGATGACCGGGCGCACCGTGATGGTGGTCAGTGGCCCGTCAATGGAGCCTGCCGTCGGTCTCGGCAGTGCGGTCATTACGGAGAGCGTCGCATCCTCCGAGCTCGCCGTAGGCGACATCGTGTCCATGAAAATCGGACCGGACCATGCCGTCTTCACGCACCGGATCATCCGACTGGTCGAGCGTCCCGACGGCCTGTGGATCGAGACCAAGGGCGATGCCAACCGGAATCCGGATCCGTCGATCACGCCGGCGTCAGCCGTCATCGGTCGCGTGGCGGTCTCGATACCCCGTCTCGGCTATCTCGTCACCGCGCTGTCGTCGCCGAGTGGGACCGGGATGGTCCTTGGCCTGGCGGGGTCGTTGCTAGCGATCGCGATGCTCATCAGCCCGAGTGCGCAGCCTGGTCGTGCGTCGTCACCCGGCCGGTCGCGTCGGGGCCAGCCGCAGGTTCCTGAGAGCCTCAAGCCGGCCTGAGGGCACTCTGAGGCCCCGGACCGACTATTTGGTCGGCTTGGTCGTCCTGCGCGATCGACGCGCTGCCTGGGACGGAGCGGCGGGAGCCAAATCTGGCGTGGTGTCCGGTGCCAATGGCGCCACGGCGTCGGGAGCCGATGCCGGCTCATCCGGACGAGCAAGCAGCGCCTCTACCTTGGCCGCGTCGGCACCGGCGATCCCCCGGAAGACCAACTGGCGCTTCCTGCCGATCGGGGATTCGGCGACGATCACCAGGTCACCCTCAAAATGCGAGGCGTCAACGGTAGACCTCGGAGATTGGAAGACGATCCGGGTCGGGGCGACGTCAATCGGTCCCGAGATGTACAGCATCGTGGGGCTCGCGCTGATCAGGTACCGATAGCCCGCCCCCAGTTCGGACACGCCGCCAGCGAACACGCCGCTGGCGATGTTGGCCACCCCGCGGCGCTGCGACAAGTCATCCCCGGCCGGCTCGTCCTCCACGGGCGGCGGGGGCGCGCTATCCCGGCGCGGCTCATCGGCCCGAACGGCAAGTGGCTCTGGCCTCGTCGGTTCCACCGGCGGCGGGGTCGGCTTGGCCTCTGGCGGCCTGAATGAAGTTGTGGCGACCCTCGGCGCAACCGTCTCCTCCGCCATGCCTCGGGCTCGTGGTCGAGCAGGCTGCGGTGCGGGCGGGGTCGTCGGCGTCTGATCCGATGCGGACGTCGGCGCTGGTGCCTGGACCGCCCTCGGGACCAGCGGGAGTTCGGTGTCGCAGGCCGAGCAATGTCGCGCCGTTGCGGAGACCCGGCTGTCGCAGCGCGGACACCGCCCGTCCAGGCGCCGGTCCTCCTCGACCCTCCACCGGGCGGGCGCCAGCCCCACGGCCAGCATCGCGAGCGGCCCGCCGATGACCGCAGCGACGAACCAGCCGCTCGGGGAGCGGCCCTTCTGATTTGCGAGCCACCCCGTAAGGGGGGCAACCACGATGAGATCGACCAGAAGCAGGAACAGGATGGGATGCATCTCGCAAGCATAAAGCCGACGGAGGATCCAGTGGTGGCGAGTCGGGCTGCTACGATGGCCGCCCGATGTCCTGGCCCCGCGGGACGAGATTGTCATCGTCGGAGAATCTGGTCCAATGAGACGCCAAATCCCGAAATTGGCCGCCCTCCTCGTCGTCTTGGCGCTCACTGCCTCACTCGGCGGAGCGGCCCTGAACCTTCTGGCCACGTCGCCCGACGGTGCTCCGCTGAAGTCTGCCCGCCCGCCTGGGCCGTCGCCCTCCCCGGACAGCTCGCCCACGGCCGTCCCGACCGTGAGGCCGACGCCGATCGCTGTGGGCGACCCACCGTCGGATCGGGTCACGGCGTTTTATTACGGCTGGTACGGCACGCCACCGATAGACGGCAGCTGGCGGCACTGGGGACAGGGCGGGCACACGCCGCCGGACGACCTTGGGGCAGCGTTCCAGCCGGTACTCGGGCCGTACAGCAGTCACGACCCAGCGGTGCTCGCCAGGCACATGCAGGAACTCGTGGCTGCTCGGGTCGGCACGATCGCGGTCAGCTGGTGGGGGCCCGGATCGTTCGACGATCTTGGCCTGCCAGGCATCATCGATGCGGCCGGAAGTGCCGGTATCGGGGTCGCGCTGCACATCGAACCATACCGGGACCGGACCGCCGCCTCGATCGCCCGGGACATTCGAGGCTTCGTCGCGCAGTACGGGGATCGGCCCGGCCTGGCACGTGCGATCCGCCCGACCAAGTTCGGGACCTCCGCCAACCCTCGTCCGATCGTCTACATCTACCAGCCTCGCCTGGTCGACGAGGCCGCCCTTCGTGTCGCGATCGACGGACTGCGCGGCACGTCAGCCGACGCCATCGTCCTCGTCCAGACCACTGGCGTCGCCCTGGTCGACCGGCTCCATGCCGACGGCCTCTACTCCTACGATGTCTATGCAGTCGACGGCACCAGGTTCGAGCGGCTCCTCGGGCAATGCCGCGAGCGGAACTACCTGTGCAGTCCGTCGGTTGGCCCTGGGTATGACGAACGGCGCGCAACGACGGGCGGCCGATGGATCGATCGGGCCGACGGAGACCGCTACGACGCCATGTGGAACCGGGCTATCACGGCAGGCGCCGAATGGGTCAGCATCACGTCATTCAACGAATGGCACGAGGGCACGCAGATCGAGCCGGCGTTGACCCCGGGAGCGCCTGCCTACGCCGACTACGACGGCGCGTATGGGCAGACGGGCTCCGGTGCGGAAGATGCCTATCTCGAGGCGACGGCGTCCTGGGTCGGGCGGCTCGAATCACCCTGAGCGAGATCGTGAGTCCCGGTCATGGGCTGGTTTCGATCACCAGATAGGGCGAGTTGACCGACTGGCGACTCGACACGTTCGTCAGGGTTGAGCTCGTGGTCGTCAGGACGAGGTTCACGCTCCCGCCCGTCACGGCCGACGTGACATCCATCGATGACCAGACGCCCGTCTTCAGGGCACCCGAGGTCACCACGATCGCTGCGTCAAAGGATGGCGCGTTGTTGTAGGTGAGACCCATCTCGGTCCACGTGCTGTTCGATGTCCGGTGGACCTCGACGCCGGTCGAATGATTGGCATTGGGCAGGAACCACAGCGTCGCGCGAGAGATGGTTCCCTGAATGGATCCAAGGTCAAACCGCAGGTAGCTTCGAGCGATCGGACTTCCGTCCGAGCGGATCGCCGTCGAGAGCCCGTAGTTGGTCGTGGGCTTGTCGGCTGTGACGTAGGTGTCGGCGATCGCCACGACACTCGAGGTGTTGGGAGGCGACGACGACGTCGGCCCCGGCGATGGCGTCGGCCCGGACGATGGTGTCGGTGCAGCTGACGGCGACGCGAGGGGCGATGGCGTCGGGCCGCCAGAGCCGGCTCCCACGCACGCCTCCGAGCCCGAATCGGCGAAGCTGGAGCCGGACTCCGGGACAAATTGCCAGTCGTAGCTCGTCGCATGGAGCGTCAGCCGGAGAACGCCGTACGTGTTGCTGTTGCGAACCTCCGAGTTGGCGACCGTGGTCGAGAACGAGGTGTGGTTGGCGCCGCCGGTGCCGACCACGAACTCGCGGATCCCGGCCACCGGGTCGGCCAGACCGTTGGGGGTCTGGCGGGCGAACCGTTCGTAGGTGTGGTCGTGCCCGGTCAGGATGACATCCGCGCCGGCGGCATAGAGCTGATCCCAGAAGGCCTTGGAGTTCGACGATGCCCTGCCACCTGAGCTGAACAGCGGAATGTGCCAGTAGGCCAGCGTGCAGACCGACGGGTGCGCTGCGAGGTCCGCGGCGAGCCACGTTCCCTGCGGGGAATTCGCGCTGCAACCTCCCGCGGAACTGCAATTGGAGTTCAGGGCGATGAGATGCCACGCCCCCACATCGAAACTGTAGTAGCCGGACCCCTGAACGCCGGCGTTCGTCCCGAAGTAGGCAAAGTAACCAGCCGCGCCAGCATTCGTCGCGTCACAGCCCGTGCCGCCCTGGGTCAGGTACTCGTGGTTGCCGACCGCCGGCCGCGTGATCGACTTCCAGCCGCCCCAGCTCAGGTCGTACGACGCATTGAAGGCTGCGAGACTTCCGCAGTAATACTGGTTGTCGCCGAGCGGAAGCACGGCCGCGAGGTTCGCCGTCAACAACGCCGCCGTGGCCTTCTGTCGGCAGTTGCTCGACGTGCCGTTGCCCCCGTTGAAGCTGGAGCTGCTCGGGTCACAGGCAATGTCGCCGGCGGCGGCGATCACCGGATCCGCGACGGCTTCTACCGCCACCGGAACCGGCGCGACTGCAAGGGACCAGACCAGCGCCAAACCAGCCGCCGCGGTCAACATGCGACCGGGCATCGTCCCGGCCGGAACGTGCGCCCGGCCCGTGCCGGCACGCGATCCGAATCCCCCGCGCTCGGGCGCCATGGCGTTGGTCCCTCCCGGGAATCAACACTACGCCGTGAACTCTGCGAGGGCAACATTCGTGATCAAACGGTGCCGAGGTGCACCGGAATCTCGCCAGTACTGACGGGAGTTGCCGAAACGCAACGGCCGGTGGTACGGTCCGTCTGGCACCCCGGCAGGCACCAGGAGAAAGATGACGTCAGGACTCCGGAGTTCGCCGCCGGCTCGCGCCATCGCGCGATTGGCCCTCCTTGGCGCTCTGTTAGCCGGCGGATCGCTGCCACTCGCTGGCAGCGTGGCCGCGGCGGGCGCCTGTGCCACGAGCGGCCCGTCAGCGGCGTACGCGGTCACGATCTGCATCGCCGCTCCGGCGGATGGCGCCACGGTCAGCGGACCGCGCAGCACGAGCGCTACCGTCTCGGTGACCGGATCGAGCCCAGGGATCCAGAAGCTCGTGTTCTACCTTCGCGGGGCCTACCTCCTGACTGACCTTGCGAGCCCCTTCGCTTTCACCCTGGACACCGCAAAGTTCGTGGATGGGCCCGCCATGATCGAGGTCGAGGCGCTGATGCGCGACGGCTTCGTGTCGACCCGGGGAAGCGTAGCCGTCACCCTCGGCAACGGCGTGACGAGTCCGCCGGTCAACACCAACACGTTCAGCCCATCGCCGAGCAACTGGTCCGGGACCGGCTCGCTGACCGTCGCCGTCGCCGGCGACGGCGCGAGCGGTGAGCCCAATTCCCAGGCTGCGACGGACCTCATTGCGAGCTGGAACCCGAACCTGATGCTCTACCTCGGTGATGTCTACGAGAAGGGAACCTCGACCGAATTCGACAATTGGTACGGCGGACCGACGGCGTACTACGGACGCTTCCGATCCATCACCAACCCCGCGATAGGGAACCACGAGTACGAAGGCACCGTGGCGCCCGGGTACTTCAACTACTGGGACAACGTTCCGCACTACTACAGCTATACCGTGGGCGCGTGGCACTTCATCAGCCTCGATTCGACCAGCCAGTACAACCAGACGAGCGTCAGCAGCGGCCAGGTCTCGTGGCTCGCGAGCGACCTTGCCGCGAACACCGCACCGTGCACGATCGCGTACTTCCACCACCCGAGATACAGCATCGGGCCCAACAGCGACACCAGCCGAATGGCCACGATCTGGTCGATGCTTGCAACTGCCGGCGTCGATCTGGTCCTGAACGGGCACGACCACGAGTACCAGCGCTGGCTCCCAATGGACGGAAACGGGGCGACGTCACCGTCCGGGATCACCCAGTTCGTTGTCGGGACCGGCGGCCACGGCATCCAACCGTTCGCCCGCACCGACGCCCGCGTCGCGGCCGGATTCGACACGTCCCCCGGGGCGATCGGCGCGCTGCGCCTGCAGCTCACGGACGGCTTCGCCGGCTATCAGTTCATCAACACGGCCGGATCGGTCCTGGACAGCGGCAGCGTGGCCTGCCAGCCCGGGGTCACCGATACGGAACCGCCTACCGCGCCGACCGGGCTGACCGCGACCGCGATCGCCTCGAACCGGGTCGAACTCGCCTGGGGGGCAGCAACCGACAACGTCGGGGTCTCGGCCTACGACATCTACCGGAACGGGGCGTTCAGGGCGTCCGTCGGCGGGGCTACTGTGGCCTGGTCGGACACGACCGTCGCACCGTCCACGCTCTATACGTACACGGTCATCGCGCGAGATCTGGCGGGCAATGCATCTGCTCCGAGCAGCCCGGCCAGCACCACGACGCCATCGTCCGGCGGCGCGGTGCTGTTCAGCGACGGGTTTGAGTCCGGCACGCTCGCCGCATGGACGAACCTCGGGATGACCGTTCAGGGGACCGAGGTCTATGCGGGGACCAAGGCCGCCCGCGGCGTTTCCGTGAGCAGCGCGGCCTGGGCGTGGCACGCCCTCAGCCCCACGATGTCCGAGCCCTTCTACCGGGTCCGCTTCAAGATCGTCAGTCTCGGCGCCAACAACGTCTACATCCTCAAGGAGAGGACGGCGACCGGGGGATCGATCGGCGGACTGTATGTGACTAATACCGACGGGACGCTCAACCTTCGGAACGACGCCGGGGCAGTGACCGTTCGCGGCTCGACCGTTGTCACGCTCGGAGCGTGGCATGAGCTCCAGGTCAGGCTCAGGATCGCCGGGACCGCCGGCGAGATCGAGACCTGGCTGGACGGCGTCCGGATCGTGGAGTTGAGTCGGACCGACAACTTCGGCTTGAACCCGGTCGGGCGGGTCCAGATCGGTGACAACACCGGTGGTCGGACGTTTGCCCTTGCAATCGATGACGTCGCGGTGGACGCCGCCTTCATCGGTGGTCCGGCACCGGTGGACTCGACGCCCCCGACCGTCCCGACCGGCGT
>JAYWFP010000152.1:0-4382 GCA_043778745.1 Chloroflexota bacterium | reverse complement strand
CCACCATCAGCCGCGACGTGGCCCAGCTCGGGCTGGTCAAGGCGACGCGCGGCGGGACCCACGCGTACGCGCTCCCGCCCCGTCTCGTCGAAGCTGAGGCCTCCGGCGAGGATCGCTTGCGCCGGCTCCTTCGGGAGCTTCCAGCCGAGCTAGCGGAATCCGGGTTGATCCTGGTCGTCCGAACGCTGCCCGGGTCGGCGCACGCGATCGCGGCGGCGATTGACCGCGCCCGCTGGCCGGAGGTGGCCGGATCCGTCGCCGGCGATGACACCGTCTTCATTGCCGCGGCCGACCGACCTTCGCTCAAGCGCATCCGGCTACGGCTCGAGCAGTTCGGCGCGGCCGACTGAGAACGAGCGAACCCCGAATCGGGTGGCTTTGACACCCCGCAGGGCCCGCGCTAGGCTAGGTCCCCGGCATCGAACTCCAGCCCGCGGGACCTCCCCGGAGCACTGGGGTTCTTCGTTTATTGGAGTCACCGCCGTCCCGTTCCTGCAGCTTGCAGAGACGTCGACCCAAACTCGGGAGCCCACGTGAACAACAAAGTGACCTACATCTCGCGAGAGGGCCTCGAGAAGCTCCGCCAGGAGCTGGAACAGACGGTGTCCATTCGGCGCCCGGAAGTGGCCGGTCGGATCCACGATGCCAAGGAACACGGCGACCTGAGCGAGAACGCCGAATACGAGGACGCCAAGAACGAGCAGGCGTTCGTCGAAGGCCGGATCCAGACCCTCGAGGCGCTGATCAAGAACGCCACGCTGATCGACGAGCACCATTCCAAGGACCTCGTCCAGATCGGCTCATCGGTTACGGTCGATGGACCCGATGGCAAGGAGACATTCACGATCGTCGGGTCCACCGAGGCCCGACCCACCGAGGGACGGATCTCCAACGAGAGCCCGGTCGGGCGATCGCTCCTTGGCCGCAAAAAGGGTGACAAGATCACCGTCCGTGTCCCCGCGGGCGACATCTCGTACACGGTCATCGGGATCGCCTGACCTCGACCAGGGGCGGCGGCGGTCGGGCCTCCGTAGGATCGGTGGCAGCGATCGGCGGGTGCCTCTGGCCTTGAACGAGGAGCAGCACCAATCATGGACTGGGCGGACGAGTTGGCCTCGCGCGTTTCGGGACCGCAGGTCATCAACGATTCCAAGACGCCATCGGGGACCGTCCACGTCGGCAGCCTGCGTGGGCCGGTGATCCTCGACGTGATCACCCGTGCGCTTCGCGCGGCCGGTCACGAGACGACGCTCCTGTATGGCGTGGATGACCTCGATGCGATGGATGCGCAGGCCCTGCTGACCCCGGATGCCGTCGATCGATACATGGGTGTGCCCCTGGCCCATATTCCGGATCAGGTCGGCGACGGCCACGCGTCCTATGCCCGGCACCACGCCCAGACCTTCATCGATCTGTTCGCCGATCTCGGGATCCACCCCGATCGCTACTACTGGATGAGCGACATCTATCCAACCGGCGCCATGGATAGGTATGTCCGGACGGCCCTGGATCGCGCCCATGTCGTACGCGACCTGTACCGACGGGTGTCCAACGTCCAGCATCCGGACACGTGGCACCCGGTGCTCGTGATCTGCGAGCAGTGCGGCAAGGTCGGGACGACCATCGTCACCCAGTGGGACGGCGAGCGCGTGTTCTACGAGTGCCGTCCCAACCTCGTGACCTGGGCCGCCGGGTGCGGCCACTCGGGCTGGGTGGCGCCGTTCGGCGGGCACGCCAAGTTGCCCTGGAACCTGGAATGGGCCGCTCAGTGGAGCCTGTTCGGCGTGACGATCGAGCCGTGCGGCAAGGACCTCGCGACCGCGGGCGGGTCCCGCGACCGGTCCGACGCGATTGCTCGGGAGGTCTTCGAGCGGGAGCCACCGATCAACGTGGCATACGAATTCCTGAACATCGGCGGTCGCAAGATGTCCACGTCAAAGGGCCGGGGCGCAGCAGCGCATCGGATCGTGGAGGTCATTCCGCCCGAGCAGCTTCGGACGCTGTTCATCCGGTCGCGACCCAACCACGCCATCGAGTTCGATCCAGAGGGGACGGACGCCATCCCGCGCCTGTTCGACGAATTCGACAAGCTGGCCGATGCCACGGCCGGCCGACCGGTCAAGGGAGAGATGGCGCCCGGCTACGAGTCTGTCTTTCGGTATGCGCTTCGTGATTCCGGCGCCGACGTGGCGATGGAGGCAGCGGCGTTCCGGCCGAACTTCGCCCACCTCGCGTTTCTCGCCCAGGTGCCGGGCGCGGACATCGAGGCCCGAATGGCCGACGAAAAGGGCTCAGCCCTGGACGGCCGCGAGCGAGCGATCCTCGACGAACGGTTGCGGGCCGCCCGAAACTGGCTCGAGTCCTATGCCCCTGAGCGCGCCCGAATGGCTGTCCGGGACACGCGGCCTGAGGAAGCAAGCGGACTCGATGCTGATCAGCGCGTGTTCCTGGGCGCACTGGCCGGTGTCGTGGCGTCCGATGCGACGAGCGGATCGGCGACGGGCCTTGCCGGCGGCGACGCCTGGCAGACGGCCATCTTCGCCACGGCCGCCGGGCTGGGTCTCCCGCCCGGCAAGGCATTCGCGGCGCTCTACGTGGCGTTCCTGGGACGTCCCAGCGGTCCGCGCGCCGGGTGGCTGCTCGCGGGCCTCGAACCGGCCTTCGTTGCACGGCGCCTGGGTGAGATTGCCGATCCGCATGCGACGATGGACAGCGCAGGGGGTGCGGCATGAGCGTCGGGATCGCGCGGCTCCGAGAGGAGCCGGATGCCATTCGCAAGGGCGCAATCGACAAGGGTGAGGATCCGTCCGTCGTTGACGCTGCGCTCGAGGCCGACGCCCGCCGTCGGATGCTGCAAGGAGAGGGAGACGCCCTTCGAGCTGAGCGCAATACATCGTCGAAAGCGATCGGCGAGGCGATCAAGGGCGGGGCGCAGCCCGACGGCCCGGAGGTCGCCGCGCTCCGAGCCCGCTCCACGGAGATCGGCAGTCGGCTGACCGCCATCGATGCCGAACTGAACGAAGTCGAAGCCACCGTCGAGGACCTCCTCCTTCGCATCCCGAACCCGGCCGAGACGGACATCCCGACCGGCGGCGAGGAGGCGAATGTCACCCTCCGCACATGGGGCCAGCAGTTGCCGCACAACCAACCGCTCGAGGGCGAGATCGGCGCCGATGCACCAGCCGGCGGGATCGTCTGGGAGCGCCGCCCGCACTGGGAAATTGCCGAGCACCTCGGGATGATTGACCTGGCCCGCGGCGCCAAGATCACAGGGTCCGGCTTCCCCGTCTACAAGGGCTATGGTTCAGCGCTCCAACGCGCCCTCATCATGTGGTTCCTCGACGTCCATACCCGCGAGAACGGGTTCACCGAGGTCTGGCCGCCCATCATCGTCAACCAGGCTTCGGCGCGAGGTACGGGCCAGATTCCCGACAAGGAGGACCAGATGTATGTCGTCACGCGGGACGACCTGTACCTGGTCCCGACCGCCGAGGTGCCGGTTACCAACCTCCATCGGGACGAGATCCTCGAGGCAACCGAGCTGCCGATCCGCTACGCCGCCTACACGCCATGCTTCCGGAGGGAGGCTGGCGCTGCTGGCAAGGACACCCGCGGGATCCTTCGCGTCCACCAGTTCGACAAGGTCGAGATGGTCCTGTTCGAGCGGCCCGAAGCCTCGGCCGAGGCGCTCGAGTGGATGACCGGTGTCGCAGAGGACCTCCTGAAGCGGCTCGGGCTGGCCTACCGTGTCCTGCTCATGGCCACGAAGGAGATGGGCTTCACCCAGGCCCGCAAGTACGACATTGAGGTCTGGTCCCCGGGGGTCGAGCGCTGGCTCGAGGTCAGTTCCTGTTCCAACTTCAAGGACTTTCAGGCCCGGCGGATGGCCGTACGATTTCGCCCGGAGCCGGGTGCCAAGCCCGAGCTCGTCCACACGCTCAATGGTTCGGGACTGGCCCTCGCCAGGATCGTTGCGGCGATTCTCGAGAGCTACCAGCGACCGGATGGTTCGGTCGACGTACCGCCGCCCCTGCGCCCGTACATGGGGATCGACTGGATCCCGTCCCCGGCAATCTGACGGCGTCCGGGCAGCCGTGATGGTCGATCTCGGTGTCACCCTTCCCGATGGCCACACCTTGGTCTCGTACGCGGAGCGACCGGACCTCGTCGACCCGGCGGGCCGCTTCAACGGCTCGGTCTGGCCGGAGTTCATGCTCCAGGACAGCGTGGCGGACAAGTACTGGCATCTGCTCGACACGGTCTTCCTCGACGACCAGCTTGTCCTCCTCGACGCGGACGGCCGGATTGCGGCGACCAACAACAGCGCCCCGCTCGTCTGGGACGGCACGGACGCGGGTCTCCCGGACGGCTGGGATCGGCAG
>JAYWFP010000151.1:0-4386 GCA_043778745.1 Chloroflexota bacterium | reverse complement strand
CACGGGCACGGGTGCTCGATGTCGGCTGTGGCTCAGGGATCCTGGCCATCGCTGCGGCCCGCCTCGGCGCGGCGGACATCCTGGGCGTGGACATCGATCCGATCGCCATCGAAGCGACGCAGGCAAATGCGCGTCGCAATCGCCTCGCCAGGGTGATCCGCACGCGTGTTGGCTCCCTGCCGAGTGGCGAACCGGCGCACGATCTCGTGCTCGCCAATCTCATTGCCTCGGTGCTGATCGCACTGGCTGCTGATCTCCATGCCGAGCTGCGACCAGGTGGCGTGGTCCTGGCATCGGGAATCTTCATGGACCGCGAGGTCGATGTCGTCGCCGGATTCCGCGCCGCCGGCCTGGACATCTTCGAGCGTACAGTCGAGGGTGACTGGGTCGCGCTGGCGGCTCGCAGGCTCGTCTGACTGACCGCCCCGATGTCGGCGGCCTTGGAGCCGCGGGTTCTGCAACGTTCCTTGCCGACGGCCAATGGCCTTGCCGGCCGTTCTCCACGGTCCGCCTCTACAATCGCCCTGATGCCCTCCACGTGGTTTCCCATCGTCCTCGTCCTGCACATCGTGCTCGCGGTCTCGCTGTTCCTGCCGTCGGTCCTGCTGCCGTTTACGTTGCGGACGCGCCGTGCCACGTCGGAATCGTCCGGCCGGTTCATGCGTGCCCTGCTGGCCATGCAGGCGCGTGGGACGGCGATCCTCGGGGTGGGTCTTGCGATCACCGGTGTCGCGCTCGTCTCGACCCTGGGCTTCGGCCTCTTCGAGCAACCATGGCTGCTGGTCGCCCTCGCGATCTACGCGGCGAACCTGGTTGTCGCGTACTTCATCCAGCGCCCGAACCTGCGTCCGCTCCTCGGCATCCGGGCCTCGGTCGATGATCGCGTCTGGGCGAGCCGCGCTCGACGGCAACGCTATGTTTCCTACCTGATGGCGGGCATGATCGGCACCATCGGGTTCCTGATGAGCACAAAGCCGGTACTCTGGTGATCCGATGACGGACGCGACGGGCGACGGCTGCCTGTTCTGTCGGATCGTTGCCGGCGACCTTCCATCGACGAAGGTTCACGAGGACGATTCCGTCATCGCGATCCGCGACATCTCCCCCCGAGCGCCGACCCACATCCTGGTCCTGCCCAGGGCGCACATCGCGTCGGCCTCAGACCTCGACGATTCGACTGGCCCGCTCCTCGGCCGGATCTTTGCCGTTGCCGCGGATCTGGCGCGAGACGAGGGGATATCCGAACAGGGTTACCGGATCACCACGAACGTCGGGACGTGGGGCGGGCAGTCCGTCGACCATCTCCATTTCCACTTGATGGGCGGTCGACCGTTTGACTGGCCGCCCGGATGAGCGATCAGTGGCCGCCCCGGCCATCCCAGGACGCGGAGCCGCCCCGTCGTGATCGCGGGGCGCCCAATCGCGCGGAGGCACGGGACGTCCCGAATGCCCCGGCTGCCGAAACCAACCCCGGCGCGAGGGCTGGCGACCAGCCGCTCGAAACAGAACAATCCACGTCCGACGATGGCGCGGATGATCGTCCCTCGGCCAACCGGAAGGCCCTGGTCATCACGGTGGCTTCGGTCGTCGCGCTGCTCCTGGTCGTGGCCCTGGCATCGGGCCGGGTGGCCGTGCCCGGTTCGGCGACATTCCCCCCGGTCGGTGCAACGACCGCTCCGGCGGGGCCTGCGGCCGGCTCGACCCGCGCTGCGCTCGTCGACGCGCTCGGGACGCAAGGTCTGCAGCTCGAGGACGTGGTCACGGCATATCGCCCGGCCGAGGCGCCGCGCCTCGCCGTCGCTCCACGCCTCGTGGTCCGCGTCATCGTGCCCGCGGATCCGGACCATGGACGGATCCTGATCTACGAATTCCGGGACACCGGAGCGGCGACGGTTGCAGCGCAGGAGCAGGCCGCCTACGTCGCGAGCGGCGTCGGGCGGGTGCAGTTCCCGCCGCAGACGCAGTTCACGCTGCGGGTCGTCGGTTCCACCGTGGTCTTCTACGCCTTCTCGACGTCTGACGTTCCGGACCCGGAGCGGGCCTCGGGCATCGCCACGGCGCTCGCGAGCCTCGGCTTCGAGGTCCCCGTCCCGAACTGAGGGCGGCCACTGGACGCCCTCAGCGGCAGCGCCCTCAGCGGCAGCGCCCTCAGCGGCAGCCGCAGGGGCCGGTGCGACCCCCGATGGCCTGCTTCCATCGCGCACCCCAACGGAGTACCGTCCCATCAGCCGCCCTTTGAAGGAGTCGGTTCCGTGTGGCCTGTCCTCGCACGCATCGGTCCGGTCCAGATCGGGACCCACGATTTCTTCAGCCTGCTCGGCATTGCGGTTGGGTTCGCGATCTACTTCCGCGAGATGCGGCGCCGTGGATGGCTGGATCCAACCATCATCTGGATATCACTCGCGGCCCTATTGAGTGCGGTCGTCGGAGCCAGGCTGATCACGATCTGGGAACGCCCCGAGGTCATCGCGGCGTTCTCCACGATGCCATTCACGGAGGCACTTGAACGAAGCGGCAAGTCGATCATCGGCGCCGTGGCCGGCGGCTACCTCGGGATCGTGCTGGCGAAGCGCGCCTTCGGCTACCGGCGATCAACCGGCGACTTCTATGCCCTCGCGATACCGGTTGCGACCGTCGTGGGACGGATCGGGTGCTTCCTCACCGAGTTGCCGCTCGGAACCCCGACCACGCTGCCGTGGGGGATGACGGTCAGCCCTGCCGCTGCGGCGTCCTTCGCCTACTGCCCAGGCTGCCTCGGCCCGATGCACCCGACGATGATCTACGAGATCGTGTTCAACCTGATCGCCGCAGTCCTGATCTGGCGCTTTCGGCGGCGAGTCCCGGTTCCTGGCGACACGCTCAAGCTCTATCTGCTGGGGGCCGGCCTATTCCGGTTCCTGGTGGAATACCTCCGGACGAGCCCGCCTCAGGCCCTCGGACTCACGGCCCCGCAATGGGTGCTGATCCCGATTCTGGCGATGCTCGCGGTTCACTTTGGCCGCGAGATCCGACGCGGAGCCTGGAACGTGCCGGCCGCGCCCGTGCCGGCCGCGCCATTCGTGGAGGCGGTCACGTGACTCCAGGTTGCAACAGCCCCGGCATTGGCGCGTCATGAGCATATGAGGAGGCAGGAATGAATGACGATTCCAGCACCGAACACGGAGAGCTGCCCCAGGTTCCCCCGTCGTCGCCCCATGGGACCGAGGGGCTCGAGCGCTATCTGGACACGAATCACGGTCGATTCACGGACGAGGCCCTGGTCGCGGCCGCGAGTGCCGCCGGCTGGGATCAGCCCGCGATTGAGGCCGCCTTCGAAGCCAGCCGACGGCGGACCGCATCGGCGCCGATCAGGGCCCGCGCACGGAGAATCGTCCAGTATCTGTACCTCGCCGGCTATGTCGTACTCATGGCCGGGATCATTGTGAACCCGGCCGCTCGGCCATACGGCGGGGCGGTGATCGGGATCGTGGTCCTCACGCTGGCGATGCTCATCGCCTTCGCGCTTGGACGACTTTGGTACAACCGCAAGGGCGTGAGTCCGGCCATGACTGGCACCGACCTGTCCGTCCTGCTGCTGGTCCCGGTCATCCTGTGGCTCGTTGTAGCCGGGTTGTGCGTGGCCTCGGGCCTGCCAATTCCCCGAACCATCTAGGCCGAGTGGATGCTCGATCTCCGGCCGTACACACCGCTCCGCATGGTCCTGACCGTCTGCGGTCAGTGCTTCACCGATGATCCGGATCGCGAGATCGACTACGAGACGGATATCCTTCAGGGCAACCTGGTGGCAATGGACGGCAAGGTCTACTTGCGAAGGACCTGTCGGCGCGGGCACGGAACGTTAACCAGCCTGTACGAGGAAGACCACGCCCTCTGGGAGTACCTCCAGCAGTGGCGCACGCCGACACGGGAGATCATCCCGGACACGGTCGACAACGCGCGGCCCATCCCGATGGGCTATATGGACGGGCTTGGGGATCTGCAGACACAGCACTCGTGCGTGCTGTTGATTGACGTCACAGAGAACTGCAATCTCGAGTGTCCGACCTGCTTTGCTGGTTCGGCGCCCGGGATCGGAAAGTTCGCTCGCCTGCCGCACATCATTCGCTCGCTGGAATCCGCCATCGTTCGCGAGGGCGGACGGGTTGACGTGCTGATGCTCTCCGGCGGCGAGCCGACGGTCCACCCCGAGATCCTTGAGATCATCGCGGCCGCGACGGAACGGAATGTCGTTCGGGTGATCCTCAACACGAATGGCATCCGAATCGCGAAGGACGCGGCCTTTGCTGATGCCCTCGGCAAGCTCCGCGGCCGCCTCGAGGTCTACCTCCAGTTCGACGGCTTCGAGCTTGCGGCACACCTGTATCACCGGGGCGAGGACCTGCGCGA
>JAYWFP010000150.1:0-10415 GCA_043778745.1 Chloroflexota bacterium | reverse complement strand
TCGCCCCGCCGAACGCTGAGTAGTGGACAGCCCGCATCGGGCGATCGTACGCGGTCGCCCGCCGGCCGCCGCGCGGCTCGGGCCGTCAGGTGTCGAGGGCGTTTCGCCTTACCCGGGCGTCAGCCGAAGATCAGCCGCCTCGCGTTGTCCGCATAGATCGCCCGGAGGACATCCTCGGGCAGGCCGAGTCCGTGGACTCGCCAGCGCCCCTGACTGCCGGGCCCGCCGTCCGGGTCATAGGCGAAGGATTCGTCGCGAGTTTCGAGGAATCGCGCATACACCGACCACGCCGCCGGATCCGGTGCGGCATCGGTACCGAAGAGGATCCGGTCTGCCCATCGAATGATGAAGTCGCGTGCTGCATACGGCTGTCGGCCGAGCTCGGCAATCCGGGCCGCGAGGTCCACGTTCCAGTTCGGGTAGCGGGCGAGCATCTTGTCGACGCGCCCGAGATCCTCTGCGGCGCAACCGACGTGCGCCCCGATGAACGTCGTCCGCGGATGGCGAGCGATGACGGCTTCGAGCCCGTCGATCAGCTCGTCGAATGCTGGGAAACCGGTCGACTCCCGACGGCGACGCCCCCGCGGGGGCCAGAAGTGCCAGTCGGGGTGGGCCAGCAGCTCCTCAAGTCGTTCGTTGGTACCGTCGAGGGGCTCGAAGAATGCGATCGGGTCCGCGACATGGATCGTCACCGGCAGGCGCAGCTCTGCGGCCGCGGTCCAAAGTGGGTCGAGCCTCGCGTCGTCCACAGCAACGAGCCGGCCGGTGCTGTCGCGCGCCCGCAGTCCCAGGTGTTTCCAGACCTTGAGCCCACGCGCGCCCGCCGCCGCCGCGTCGCGCAGGCGTGCCGCCTCGACATCTCCGAAATGCGGCTCCTCGGCCCACATCGCGTAGTCGAGCCCGGAGAAGACGGCCACCCGATCCCCAAGCGGAGCCCAGCGCTCCACCTCGCGGCGGAGCGCGTCCCCCGACCCACCGTCGAGGTCGACGATCGCCGCGATGTTCGACGCGTCGAGCGCTCGCGCGAGTTCTGCTGCCGACCGACGGCCCCACCCATCCGAGAACGGGGTCGGGCCGAGGTGGTTGTGGGCATCGATCGCCGGGAAGGCCGGCCGTGTAGGCGCGCTCCCCTCGCGGCCCGGCGGGCGCCGCTGGGATCTTGGTCGGAAGTCCGCAAGTCGGAGGTCGCCGACGTCCGACTTGCGTGAGGCGTCCACGGCGGCCCGGCTATCCCTTGAGCCCGGACAACGCGATGCCGCGCACGAAGTACTTCTGGGCGACGACGAACAGGGCGATCATCGGGAGCAGGCTGACCAGGGCCCCCGCCATCATCTCCGGCCACTTGCCGATGTATTGGCCCTTGAAGAACGCCAGCCCCACCGTTGTCGTGTACTGGTCCAGGTTGGACAGGTAGATCAGCGGGCTGAGCAGGTCGTTCCACGTCCACATGAACGTGAAGATCGCGAGCGTGGCCAGCGCCGGGCGGGCCAGGGGAAGGTAGAGGCGCGTGAATATCTGCCACGGGTTGGCGCCGTCCACCCGAGCTGCGTCGGCCAGGTCCTTCGGGACGGTCATGAAGAACTGGCGCAGGAGAAACGTGCCGAATGCGCCGCCCAGCCACGCCCCGACCCACAGCGGTTCCTGCGTCCCGATCCAGTTGCCGCTTTCACTGAACGGGTGTGGCAATGTCCGAAACAGGATGAAGTTCGGAACGAGCACGACCTGGAACGGGATGATCAGCGTGGCGAGCAGCACTCCGAACAGTGGCCCGCGACCTCGGAACGGGATGACTGCGAAGGCGTAGGCGGCCATCGACGAGGTCACCAGCTGGCCGGCGGTGCACAGGAGCGCCAATCGGAGCGAGTTGCCAAAGAAGGTTCCGAAGGTGACCCCTTGCGGGAAAGCGTTCCACATGGTCGCGTAGTTCTCGAAGTGGGCGCCCGTCGGCAGGCTCAGGGGCGCCGTGCCGAACACCTCGGCGCGTGTCTTGAGCGAGGTGATGATCATCCAGAAGAACGGACCCATCATGATCAGGCCGCCGACGATCAGGGCCGCGTACAGCAACCAGCGACGGACGGCTCGCAGCATCTGGGCCGGGGCGCGACGCCGGGTCGGCGCGGTCGCAAGTGAAGCGACGCGGGCGCTCATCGGGGATCGATCACTGGTAATGCACCCACCGCCGCTGCGTGCGGAAGTACAGCCACGTGAGGACCGCCACGATCAGGAACAGGATCCAGGAGGCCGCAGCGGCGTACCCCATCTTGAAGTTCTTGAAGCCGTTCTCATAGATGAAGTAGACGAGCGTCACCGTTGCCTCCGTCGGCTTTCCGGGCCGCGCCAGGACGAATACCTGGTCGAAGATCTGGAAGGCGGAGATCAGGGACAGGATGCCGGTGAAGAAGATGCTCGGCGTGATCAGCGGCAAGGTCACGCTTCGGAAGCGCCCCCAGCGGCCCGCCCCATCCACGGCGGCTGCGTCGTAGTACTCCTGTGGGACGCCCTGAAGGCCGGCAAGGAAGATGATCACGCCGGTCCCGAGGCCCTGCCAGGTGCTCATCAGGATGATCGCCGGCATGGCCCAGAACGGGTCGGAGATCCACTTCTGGGGTGGCGCACCGATGACGCGGAGGAGCTGGTTCAGGATCCCGTCAGACGGGGCGTAGATCCACGCCCACACGAGGCCGACGGCCGTCGCCGACGTGACGAGCGGGAGGAAGTAGGCGGTCCGGATCCATGCGATCCCTCGGATCCTCTGGTTCAGGGCCAGCGCCAGGCCGAGCCCCAAGACCAGGCCGAGCGGCACCGATATCACCGTGTAGAACAATGTGTTACGGACCGCGACAATGAACCGGCCGTCGTTCAGGAGCTTGGTGAAGTTGTCGGGACCGACCCACTTCGGGGCCGTCAGCAGGTCCCAGTTGGTCAAGCTGATCGCGAGGGTGGCCATGATCGGGCCCGCCGACAGGATCGCCAGCCCGATGAGCGTGGGGGCAAGGAAGAGCCACGCCCATCGGGTTTCGGAGGCGACCGGTCCGCCGCGCCGCCGTTGGGCCTGAGCCCGGGCGACTCGGTGGGCCGGCTGAGTCATCGGCAGGGTCCCGCGGCGGATCGCATCATCGTCCGGCGAGGAACGCGTTCAGCTGCGGCACGATGTCGGCCAGAGCCTGGGCCGCCGTCTTCCGCGGCTCGTTGAATACCTGCGTGTTCAGCTCCTCCTGGAGCAGGCCGGTGAATTCGTCGTAGCCGGCGAAGGACGGCTTGAGCCTGGCGTAGCCAAGGCTGGCCGCGAGGACGTCCGCGCCCTCGAACGAGGTCGCGTACGGACCTGCCAGCACCGACTTGCTGACCGGCAGGGATGCCTTCAACTGCATCAGGAGTTCCTGGGCTGCCGGGCTGGCAAGGTACTTCACGAACTCCCACGCAGCGTCCGGCGCCTTTGTCCCCTTGTAGACGACCGCCCCGGTTGCGTTGACGGAGGTGAAGCGACCACTGGGTCCCTTGGGCAACGGCGCAATCCCGAATTTGTAGCCGAGCTCGGTTCCAGCCGCGGTGTGAGTCGGCACGAGCCATGACCCGTTCGCCTCCATCGCGGCCTTGCCCTGCTCGAAGGCATCGCCGGTCTCGGCAAACAGGGCCGGATCGGCCATGACCTTGTCCTTCCAGATCAGGTCCTGCAGGAACTGCATCCCCGCGGCGGCTTCCGGGCTGCCCAAGAGCGTCTCGGATTGATCGGTATTCATGATCTCGCCGCCTGCCTGCCAGACGAGCGACGACCAATAGTTCTCCATGTCCGTCGTCTCGGTGTAGAAGCCCCACTGATCGACGACCCCGTCCCCGTTGTCGTCCTTCGTGAGTTGCCTGGCGACCTCGACCAGCTTGGCCCAGTCCCAGCTGTCGTCCGGGTACGCGATCGAGGCGGCATCGAACATCGTCTTGTTGTAGAACAGGACGATCGTGTTCAGGTCCCGGGGCAGGCCGAACTGGCCTCCGTCGGTCGTCTTGAAGTCGGCCACGCCCTGGTCGGCGAGCTGGGTCAGGTCATAGCCGTCCCGGTCGATATATGGCTTGAGATCCAGTAGCACGTCGCGCGACTGGTAGTCCGGAAAGAGCGGCCCGTCCATCGCGAAGACATCCGGCGCGGCTCCGCCGGCCAGCCCCGTCTGGAGCTTGTCGAAGTAGGGATCCCAGTCCGAGACCGCGGGCTTGACCGTGATCTTCGGGTTGGCCAGATGGAACGCGTCGACGACGGCCTGCTGGCTCTTCAGCTCGGCTGGGTCGCCCCAGATCGAATAGGTGATGGTGACCTCCGGGCCGTCATACGTGCCCGATGTCGATGAACCCGGCCCGACCGAGGCTGATGGTTGGCTCGTGGGCGTCGGACTCCCGCTCGCGCCGCAGGCGGCAACGAGCAAGCCGGTCGCGACCAGGGCCGTCGTGAGGCGCATTGCTCCGGATCGTCGGATCGTTTGCATCTACCGGTCCTCCATTTCTACCTGTCTGGGGCCACTCCACCCAACCAGCCGGGGAGCCATTCGGCCTCGGCTGCGATCAGCTCGTCGGTCATCCGCCACACCTCGTCCAGCGTCAGGCGGGCCTGGATGATCGGATCCGTGAGTACGGCGTGGTAGACGAGGTCGCGGTCCTCGTCGAGCGCCGCTCGGACGGTCAACTCCTGGCAGTCGACGGCCGGCCTGGTATATGCGGCGCACTGCGGTGGCAGGGCGCCGACAGCGACCGGATGAACGCCGAGCCCATCCACCAGGGCGGGCACCTCAACGCACGCGTTTGCGGCCAGGTTCGAGATCAGCGTGCCGCCACCACCGCCGGGGTTGATCGACCCCGGGAGATTCGGGACGTTCGCGACGATGCGCGCCGGCTGGCCGGTCGTCATCGCATGGATGATCACCGCGGCATATTCCCCGCTGTACTCGATCTCGAACCCCTCACCCGCGTCAAGTTTCCGCTTGGTCTCCGCGTAGGCGTCCAGGTTGTTCGTTACGCGCGTCAGATATTCCCCGACGGGCACGTGGAACGGCTCGACCAGGCCCTTCGGGATGAACCACGGGTTGTATTCCGCGTGATGTTCCGACGACTCGGTCGGGTAGAAGCCGAATCGTCGGAACAGGTCGGCCCGAACCAGGTCGTCGTCCGGCACCCTGCCAGCTTCGACGAATGCCTGAAGCTCCGGATACAGATCTCGACCCCGGTGCTCGAGACGAAGGATCCAGGCCAGGTGGTTGACCCCGGCCGACAGGGCGTCCACGTCCGGCGCGGGTACGCCGAGGTAGCCCGCGAGACGGTCGACCGTCCAGTAGACCGAGTGGCACAGGCCGGTGACGCCGATCCCGACGGCCTCGTCCACGGCCCGGACCAGCATGGCCATCGGATTCGTGTAGTTGAGCAACCGCGCCTCGGGGCAGATATCCGCCATATCGTGCGCAATTCCAAGCACCACCGGAATCGTGCGCAGGCCGCGGAGCACGCCCCCGACGTTGATCGTGTCGTTGATCGTGTACGACAGGCCGTATCGGGCAGGAATGCCGAAGTCCAGGGCCGCGGCCCGGGCCCCGCCGACCTGGATCGTGTTGATCACGAAGTCCGCGCCGGCCAGGGCCTCGCGTCGGTCGCGGTAGCTGGTGACGGTCGGCGTCGCGCCGAGGGCGCCGGCTGTCCAGGCGGCCATTCGCTCGGCCGTCGCGAGTCGATCCGGGTTGATGTCGTGGAGGACGAGCTCGGCGTCCCGCAGCTCTGGATAGGACAGGATGTCCCCGAGCAGGTT
Source organism: Chloroflexota bacterium (assembly GCA_043778745.1). Lineage (GTDB taxonomy): Bacteria > Chloroflexota > Limnocylindria > Limnocylindrales > CSP1-4 > UBA5189. The sequence continues at coordinate 4,636 of JAYWFP010000150.1, read as the reverse complement.
CATGGTGAATTCGACGCTTCCGGCGCCGACGAGCACGATTCGCGGCATCAGGATTCCTTCCCGACCCCGACGATGTGTCGGAGGCCCTGGCTGTGGTATCGCTCGACCCAACTCGGGTGATCCGGGTCATACCCTCTCCGGCGCGCAAGCGCGAAGGCAAGGAGGGCAACCGGCGGGACGGTACTGAGCGGCGCGAAGTCCTCTTCCGTGTCCGGCGGAAGCGGAAGCAGGTCCGCGCCTTCGACCGACTGGACGGGTGCGACCTCGATGACCCGTGCACCCCAGCTCGCGGCGTGGCGCGCGATGTCAACCGTCGCCGCGCACCCAGGGCCGGTCGGGGCGAGCGCGATGACGACCGCCCTCGCGTCGATGATCGTGGCCGCGCCCGAGGCCATTTCCCACGATTCGGTTCCCTCGGCGTGGATGATGGCCATCTCCTTGAGCTTCAGCGCCGCCTCGAGCGCCGCCGGGTAGGCGCCGCCGCTGCCGACGACGAAGACGTGCTCGGCCGTGACGAGGGCATCGACGATGCCGGCGATCCGTGGCTCCGCCGCCAGAATCGCCGTGGCCACATGGTCTGCCGTCCTCGCGATTGCGCCGCGGATCCGCTCGGCCCGCTCGCCGCCGAGCACCTCGGCCAGGACGAGCTCCGTGGCGACGAGGGTGGACGCGAATGTCTTCGTCATCACAGGGACGTTGCTCGGGCCTCCCGCCGAGCGGACGACATGATCCGCCGTGCCGTCCAGCGTGCTGCCAGGGACGTGGACCACGGCGACCGTCGGCACGCGACCGCGGAGCGCTTCTACAACCGCGACCACATCGCGGAACTCGCCCGAGGCCGAGATCCCGATGACCGCGTCCGTCGGACCGAGCGCAGGAAGGTACGTCCGGAACTCGCCCGCGGTCAGGGCGATCACCGTCGGGTCACCGAGGAGCGCATACCGGCGGTAGAGCGTCGCGGCCGCAAGCGAGGAGTGGTACGAGGTGCCGTTGCCGATGACATAGATGCGAGTCACGCCTCGCGATCTCAGGGCAGCAGCGGCGACGCGCGCGCCCTCCGCGCTCTGGTGGAGCGTCTCCCGGATCGCACGGGGCTCGTCCGCGATCTCGAGCGGGATGATGCCGTCGATCATGAGGGCGTCGTCATCATCTCGAGACTCGACGCAACGACGACGCGGAGGCCCCGCGCTTCGAGGGCCGCCACTTCTCCGCGATCGGCCGCTGCGTCCGTCACGAGCGTGTCGACTTCAGCGAGGCCGAACACGAAAGCCGGCGCGACGGCGCCGACTTTCGACGCGTCCGCGAGCACCACGCACGTGCGGGCCGCCCGCCGGAGCGCGCGGTCGGTGAGGATCTCCGGGATCGAATCGTTCATCAGCCCCTGCTCCGCGCTCACGGCCCCGATCCCCATGAACAGCACGTCCGCGCGCAGCTCCGCAAGCGCGAGCTCCGCCAGGTGGCCGAGCGTCGAGTGCATGCCCGGCCGCACGGCCCCGCCGAGCACGACCAGATCGATGCCCGGGCGGTCGAGGAGGACGGACGCGACGTCGAGTGCGTTCGTGATCACAGTGATACGGCGGTCGGTGAGGCGTCGCGCCAGCTCGAGGGTGGTCGTGCCGCTCGAGATGGCGATCGTCTGGCCATCTTCGACCAGTGCCGCCGCCGCAGCCCCGATCGCCCGCTTTGCAGAGAGCCGGGGGTCCGGCTGTACGCGTGAGGCCCCGGACCCGGAGACCGCGGCCCCTCCGTATGTGCGGACAATGACGCCGGTGCTTGCCAGGCGTCCGAGATCGCGCCGGATCGTCGAGGGCGTCACGCCGAGGTCGCGGGCGAGCACGTCCACGCTCGCCGGGCCGTCGTCACGCAGCCGGACAAGGAGTCGGGCCTGACGGCCGGTGCTCAACATGCGCAGGATAATGCGCACCTGTGCGCGGTTCTGTCAATCTTTCACGCGTTGTGCGCAGCGACTGGCTTGTCTATGCGCGCACCGCGCGCTACGATCAGAGCGTCCACGCCTTGCGAGGTACGCTGATGTCCTTCCTGCCGGGCACCCGTCGCGGGCTCGACGCGTGCTCTTCACGCAACGGCACATTCGCCGTTCTCGCTCTGGACCATCGCCAGAACCTGCGTCGCGAGCTCCGTCCGAGCGACCCGGCTGCGGTCACCTTCGACGAGATGGTCGCCTTCAAGCGCGCCGTCGTCCGTGCCCTTGCGCCCGTGGCGACCGGGACGCTCCTCGATCCGGAGGTCGGCGCGGCCCAGGCGATCACCGACGGCTCGCTGCCCGGCAATGCGGGTCTTATCGTCGCGATCGAGGCGACCGGGTACGAGGGGCCCCCGCAGGCCCGTGTCTCGCGCCTTCTGCCGGGCTGGTCCGTGGAGAAGGCGAAGCGGATGGGAGCGTCCGGCGCCAAGCTTCTCCTCTACTACCACCCCGATGCAGCGAACGCCGTAGCGCAGGAGCGGCTGGTCGCCGACACGGCGGCCGAATGCGAACGACTGGACTTCCCCCTGTTCGTCGAGCCGCTCGGCTTTGACCCGACGACCGGCGGAGCGCTCGCGGGCGAGGCGCGGCGCGAATGCGTCATCGAGACCGCAAGACGACTCACCGCGATCGGCGGGGCCGTGCTGAAGGCCGAGTTCCCGTACGCCGGCGATATAACGGACGCGAACGCATGGGAGGACGCGTGTCGGGAACTGGACGCCGCTTCGACACTTCCCTGGGTCCTGCTTTCGGGCGGCGTCGACGATGCCACCTTCGAACGTCAGGTGGCGGTGGCCTGTCGGGCGGGAGCATCCGGAGTACTGGTGGGTCGCTCGGTTTGGGCACCGGCGGCGACCATGGCAGCGGCCGAACGCGACGCCTGGCTCGCGTCGGAGGGGCGGGCACGAATGGAGGCACTGGTCCGGATCGTGACCGACCTCGGCACGCCGTGGCACGCACGAACAAACGCCCTCAGCATCGCCGCCGATCCAGGTGACGGTTGGTTCACGCGATACTAGGCGGGCCATGACCGATCAGCTGCCCGCGCCACCGACACCCGCGCGTGACATCGATGTCCTGGTGCTCGGCGAGATCAACCCCGACGTGATCGTGCGCAGCGCGGACCCGCGCCCGCAATTCGGTCAGGTGGAGCGGATCGTCGAGTCGGTCGATCTCACGGTCGGCAGCTCGTCCGTGATCTTCGCTTGCGGGGCGGCGAAGCTTGGACTCCGGGTCGCATTCGTCGGACTCGTCGGCAACGACGCAATGGGCCGCTTCATGCTCGAGGAGATGCGCGCCCGAGGCATCGACACGGTGGGTTGCCGGACCCTCGAGTCGGTACCGACCGGGGCCACCGTGATCCTGACGGATGGCCGTGACCGGGCGATCCTCACGGCACCGGGCACCGTGCCGTTGCTGCGTGACGAAGATGTCCCGGCCGCCCTTCTCACCCGCGCTCGCCATGTCCATGTTGGCAGCGCCTTCCTCCTCGATGCGCTCCGGCCGAACCTTGCTGAGCGCTTTGCGGCGACGCGACGCGACGGTGCCACGACATCGCTCGATTGCAACTGGGACCCGCGGGAGACGTGGGATGGAGGCTTGCGCGGGATCCTGCGCGAGACCGACGTGTTCCTGCCCAATGCCGCGGAGGCGATACGGATCGCGGGTCTCGACACGGTCGAGGACGCGGCGCTCGCGCTCGCGGCGGCGGGACCACGGATCGTCGCCGTCAAGTGCGGCGCCGACGGCGCACTCGCTGCCGAGCCGAACGGGAGGCTGACCCGCGTTCCCGCGATCGCGACGGACGTGGTCGATACGACAGGCGCGGGCGACTCTTTCGACGCGGGATTTCTCGTTGCGTGGCTCGCCGGTCGGCCGGTGGGGGAGTGTCTCGCCCTGGGTGTTGCCTGTGGCTCGCTTTCCACGCGGAGGGTCGGCGGGACCTCGGGCCAGCCGACCCTTGCTGAAGCCGAGGCGGCAGCGCGCGAAGCGGGCCTGCTCGCGTGAGGGCAGCATGACCGCCGGGAGTTTGCCGGCGGATAGCCCGGAGGCCGGTGGCGTGCCGCATGGCCCGGAGGCTGGTGGCGTGCTCCTGCGTCCGTTGGCGCCTGGCGCCTGGCCTGGTCGGCTCGTGTGCGTCTCGCTGAATGCCGCGATCGACAAGATCGTCGCTGTTGACGAGCTTCGGCGCGGCGAGATCCACCGCCCGGAGAACCTGTCGATGGTGCCCGGCGGCAAGGCCCTCAACGTTGCACGGGCGGCGGCGGCGCTCGGGATGCCGGTCGGTGCGATCGCCGTCCTCGGCGGCCACGCCGGCGAATGGATGGCGGCGGCCCTGCGCGCGTGCGCCATCGAGGTCCGGATCGTGCGGCAGCCCGGCGAGACGCGGACGTGCCTTTCCGTCCTCGACCGGGGGGACGGGTCGCTCACCGAGTTCTACGAGCCTGGCCTGGCGATCGACGCCACGGGATGGGGGGCCATCGAGGATTCCCTCGCGGCCTCGCTCTCGGGGGATGCGTCGGAGACGCTCGTCGTCCTCGCCGGGAGCCTGCCGCCCGGTGCGCCGGTGGACGGGTACGCCCGTCTCGTAAACCTCGCCCGCCGAGCCGGCGCTCGGACCGTCGTCGACGCCGACCGCAAGGTCCTCGACGC
>JAYWFP010000149.1:0-10422 GCA_043778745.1 Chloroflexota bacterium | reverse complement strand
GCACGACGCCACCGAGTTCGGCGAACTCCGGGTGCTCCTGCTCGCACGTTGCGAGATGGGCTCGAACATCCGAAGCCTCGTCCGGGCTCAGAGCCCCGAGCACGAACCCGGGCGCCAGGTCGCGGGCGTTGTCGCAGGTCATGGTCATGTCGATGCTCCGGGCCGGTCCACCGAACTGGGTCGCTGGGCAGCTTCACCCGCGTCACGGACAAGGGCGCCATGGAGCGCCTGGAGTCCGAGGCGCATCCGCGACTTCACGGTGCCGAGTGGAACGCCGGTCTGGATCGCAATCTCGGATTGGCTCAGCCCGCCCCAGTAGGCGAGTTCGATGGCTTCGCGCTGGACGACCGACAGGACGTCGAGGGCGGCTCGGACCTCGACCGCGTCGAGGCGACCGGCGACCTGTGGCCAGATGTCGCCTGCGATCAGCTGGCTCGGGGCGGGCAGCTCGGTGTCGGGGAGTTCAGCCACCGGCTTCCGCCGTCGAACGGCATCGATTGCGCGGTGGTGAACGATGGATAGCAGCCAGGTCTTGACGCTCCCTCGCCCCTCGACATAGCGCGAGGCATGGCGCCACACCCCCATGAAGGCGTCCTGAACGACATCTTCGGCGAGGGCCGGGTCGGCGGTGATGCGGACTGCGATTGCGTAGGCCATGGCTCGATATCGGTCGTACAGCCCTTCCAGGGCGTCCAGTCTGCCCTCGCCGACATCGACGAGGATCTGCCGGTCAGCATCGTCCTCCGCCGAGGCCGTCCTCATCGAAGGTCGATCCTCGTCGGTCATTGCGGTATGCGTCCCCGACGGGGCTTTGGTTCACTTTCGCGGCCGATCGACGCCGCCACCGAGCCGTCGATGATCTCGAGGGCGGCATCCAGGACCGACGCGAAAACGGCCTTGGACGCCCGATCGGCATCGATGACCACCCAGCGCAACGGTTCAGCGGCGGCCATCTGGAGGAATCCGGCGCGAACCCGGAGATGAAACGCGAGATCGAAGGACGTCTCGAACCTGGTATGGCTGTCGGGTGTCTTTCGAGCGAGGCCCGTGCCCGCGTCGAGATCGAGCAGCAGGGTTCGTTCGGGCAGGAGGCCACCGGTCGCAATCGCAATGATCTGGCGGAGGAGCCCAAGGTCCACCCCACCGCCGTAACCCTGATACGCCATCGTGGAGTCGGCGAAGCGCGCGCTGATCACCACACGCCCGGCCGCGAGGGCTGGTCGAATGACCTTCGCGACGTGTTGCGCCCGGGATGCATTGAACAGCATTGCGTCGGCGACGGGATCGATCGGCTCGCCCCCGTTGGCCATGAGGAGCTCGTAGAGGCGGTCGCCCAACGGCGTCCCGCCCGGCTCGCGGGTCAATACGACATCGTGGCCTCGCTGGCGGAGGGCGTCCGCGAGGAGCCGTGCCTGATGCGTCTTGCCCGAGCCATCGGGCCCTTCGATCGAGATGAAATGGCCAGCCGGCCGGTCCGCGACAATCACGTGGCGAGTGTAGCCGAGACCCATGGCCCGACTCTGTGGTGATCCGTCTGTGTGGTGATCCGTCTGTGTGGTGCTCCGTCTGTGTGGTGATCCGTCCGGGGCGCTGGCGCGTACCCTCCCTGCCATGCGAACCCCCACCGTCCGGCGCCGAATCCTCGCCGCCCTCGTTGCCCTTGGCGCCCTCGGCTTTCCGGCCGTCGCTGCAGCGCATCCCCTTGGCAACTTCACGATCAATCACTACGCGGCGATCCGCGTAGGCCCGGCCGAGATCCGGCTCGATGTGGTCGTCGATCTGGCCGAGATCCCGGCCTTCCAGGAGCGCATCCGGATCGACGCCAACGGGGACGGCGATGTCGGCGAGACGGAGGCCGATGCAGCCCGCGAGACGGAGTGCACCTCGCTGGCTCCGAGCCTGGATCTCCGAAGCGGGGGCGTCCGTGCCGACCTGTCGCTCGTCGCTGCCGGACTGACGTTTCCAGCGGGCGCCGGTGGCGTCCCGACGATGCGGACCGTGTGCGAGTTCGTGGCTCGGGTCGACCAGAACGTCGCGTCCGGGACCATCGTGTCATTCGCCGACACGTCAAACGTGGAGCGGATCGGATGGCGCGAGATCATCGTGCTCGGCGACAGCGTGTCGATCGCCGCGACCCCCGACAACCCGCCGCCAGCGTCGATCGATCAGTCGACGCGATTGACCGCCTACCCCAAGAACCTCCTGTCGCAGCCCCTCAACGTGCATGCCGTGACGTTCCTGGTGACGCCCGGTGGCAATCCGCTCCCGGCGTTCACGGCGCCTGATGCCCAGCCGATCGCCGGAGCCGCGCCGACAGCGTCGCCCGACGCATCGGGTGCTTCGATGACTCCCGCTCCAACCGCGACTGCGGGTCCGGCGGCCGTTCCGGGCGGCGTGTCGGGCGAGATCCCGGATCTGTTTCGGGCGGATCTGACGCCGCTCGTTGCCATCGCGTCGATCCTGCTGGCGATGGCCCTCGGCGCGGGCCATGCACTCACGCCGGGCCACGGCAAGACGCTCATGGCGGCCTACCTCGTCGGGACCCGCGGCACGGTCCGGCACGCGGCGGGCCTCGGCCTCGCAGTCACCGTCTCCCACACCCTCGGAATCCTGTTCCTTGCCCTGCTCGTCACCGGCGCGGAATCGCTCCTGCCGGCCGACGTGGTGGTTCGAACGATTCCGATCGTTGCGGCGCTCGCCTTCGTCGCAATCGGCGGAGGCATGCTGTTCTCGGAACTGCGCCGACGTCGCCGCGCGTCCGCATCCGCAGCGATCCCGGCCGAACACACGCACGACCACGACGGGCAACACGACGACGACCATCGCCATGACGGCCCGAGCGGCCACGATCACGACGACCCACGAGAATCACTTCCCGACGACCATCGCCATGACGGCCCGAGCGGCCACGACCACGTTGACCCACGAGAGTCGCTCCCTCGCGAACACAGCCACGGCGGAATCCGCCACTCGCACCTGCCCGCTGATGACCGGACGCTGAGCTGGCGCAATCTCTTCGCGCTGGGGCTCGCGGGCGGGATCATCCCCTCGACCAACGCGCTGATCATCCTGCTCGGCACGATCGTCGCTGGACGGGCCGCCTTCGGAATCGTCCTGGTGGTCGCGTTCGGGCTGGGGATGGCGCTCGTCCTGGGAGGGGTCGGCGCGATCATGGTCCTTGCCCGCGAGCGCCTCGAGCGTATGCCCATGACCTCGAGCCTCGGACGCGCGGCGCGCCATGCGCCGCTTGCGGCCGCCGTCGTCGTTCTGAGCGTCGGGCTGTGGCTGACGGTGCAGGCCATCGGCGGCGCGCCGACCCTGTGACGCGCGATAGGGCAGATGCCCCATGCGTCCATCGCGACCCCTCGTGCTAGGCTCCCGGCCGACATGCGAGCCCTGACCGACCGTGCCCTCGAGACAGCCACCCAGCTCGGTTCGGGCTATGCGGACGTTCGAATCGTCCGCCGTCGGGACGAGTCGATCGGGATCAAGTCGGGCCGCCTGGAGGGCGTGGCGACGAGCGAGACCGAGGGCTTCGGCGTGCGCGTCCTCGTTGATGGCGCGTGGGGCTTCGCGTCCTCCCATCACCTCGACCTTGACGAGGCCGACCGTGTCGCATCGCTCGCCGTGCGGATCGCCAGGGCGTCGGGGACGGCGCTCCGAAGACGAGTCGAGCTCGATCAGCGGCCGCCGGCGGTTGGCCGGTTCGAAACACCGGTCGAAGAGGATCCCTTCAATATCCCGCTGGAGCGGAAGATCGGGCACCTCATGGAGGCGGATCGCGCAGCCGGGGCGGTTCGCGGGATCACCTTCACGGAGTCGTCCTACGGTGCCCAACGCGAGGACAAGACCTTCGCGGCCTCGGACGGCAGCTTCACCGAGCAGGTCCTCACCCACATCGGAGCCGCCGTCGAAGCGAACGCGATCGACGGCGACGAACATCAGCGGCGCAGCTATCCGGACGCCGGAGGTGGTTGGGTGGCGGCCGGCTATGAGTACATCGGGGGCCTCGATCTCGTCGGCAACGCCGAACGCCACGCCGAGGAGGCAGTCGAGCTGCTGACGGCGCCGCAGTGCCCGTCCGGTTCGAAGACGATCGTCCTGGATCCGACCCAGTTGTATATGCAGGTCCACGAGAGCTGCGGCCACCCAACGGAGCTCGATCGTGTCTACGGGACCGAGGCCTCGTACGCGGGCACGAGCTTCCTGACGACGGACAAGCTCGACGAGGGCTTTCGATACGGCTCGGACCTCATCACCATCGTCGCCGATGCCACGGCGCCGTTCGGGATGGGCACGTTCGGCTGGGACGACGAAGGCGTCGCGGCTCAGTCCGTGCCGCTCATCCAGAACGGGATCCTGGCCGGGTACCTGACCTCGCGTGAAACGGCGCCTCGAATCGGCCGCGCCTCGGGTGGCGCCATGCGAGCCGACGGCTGGAACCGGATTCCGCTCATCCGGATGACCAACATCAACCTGCTGCCGGTCGAAGGCATGAGCCTTGACGAGATCGTGGCGGACACGGATGACGGCCTCTATCTCGCGTCGAACCGGAGCTGGTCCATCGACGATCGACGGCTGAACTTCCAGTTCGCCACCGAGATCGCTTATGAGATCAAGGGCGGGGTCCGGGGACGGGTGTTCAAGAACCCGACGTACACGGGAATTACCTACGAGTTCTGGCGATCCTGCGACGCCGTCGGCGACGCCACGAGCTACGTGATGCTCGGCACCCCGAACTGCGGCAAGGGCGAACCAAGCCAGGGTGCGCATGTCGGGCACGGCGTGTCCGGTGCCCGCTTCCGGAACGTTCAGGTTGGTGTCGGCAAGTGGTGAGTACGGGTGATCGCCCCGACGCGCTGTCGATCGCCGAGGCCGTCCTGGCGCGAGCCCTCGATGCCGGCGCCTCAGAGGCGGAGGTCCTGGTCATGTCGGAAGATCAGGCCCTGACCCGGTTCGCGAACAGCGAGATCCACCAGAACGTCGCCGAAACGAGCGCGTCCGTGAATCTGCGGTTCGCGCTCGGTCGACGGATCGCGACCGCCTCGACGGGCCGGATCGACGAGGCGGGCCTGGCGGCGGTTGTCCATCGCGCGGCGGCGATTGCCCGCACGTGCGAAGAACTCGAGGACTGGGCAGGCCTTCCCGGTCCCGATCCCTCAGGCCCGACGAGCGGACTCGCCGCTGCCTACGCTGCCGCCACGGCCGATGCCACGCCCGAACTGCGCGCCGAGGGCGTACGTGCCGTGATCGCGGCTGCCGACGAGCAGGGCGTCCTCGCGTACGGGTCGTTCGCAACCGGCCGCGAGGCAATCGCTGTTGCGAACTCGTCCGGGATCCGGTCCTTCGAGGAGCGGACGACCTCCCAGCTCCTGACGGTTCACATGTCGCCGGACGGCGGAACCGGCTATGCCGAGCGAGCCGCGACCGACGTGACGAACATCGATCCCGAGAGCATCGGACGCGAGGCAGCCGCTCGCGCCAAGGCAACGGATCACGCGATCTCGGTGCCGGCGGGCGACTACCCGGTGGTCCTCGAGCCGTACGCGGTCGTGGACATCCTCGACATGCTCGGCTTCGTCGGGTTCTCGGGCCTGGCCGTCGAGGAGGGCCGTTCATTCGCCGAGCCCGGACGGCGGGTGGGCTCGGATCTCGTGACCATCATCGACGACGGTACGAATACCAGCGGCCTGCCGATGGCCTTCGACTACGAGGGCGTTCGCAAAGAGCGGGTTGTCCTGATCGAGAACGGCGTGTGCCGGGACGTGGTCTACGACGCCCAGACCGGGGCGCGGGCTGGCCGACGATCGACAGGACACGGGCTCCCGGCCCCGAATCCATATGGGCCGTTCCCGTTGAACATGGTCATGTCGCATGGTTCGACGCCGCGCGAGGAGCTGCTCGCAGGCATCGAGCGCGGCCTCCTCGTGACCCGCTTCCACTACACGAATCCGGTCCACCCCAAGCTTGCGATCATTACCGGAATGACACGGGACGGGACGTTCCTGATCGAGAACGGCGAGATCGTCGCCCCTGTCCGCAACCTTCGCTTCACGCAGAGCTATCTGGACGCGCTGGCCGGGGTCTCGGCGGTCGGGCGCGATCTTCGAACCCTGCGCGGATCGTTCGGGGCGGCCGTCGTGGTTCCCGCCCTCCGTATCGACGCCTGGACCTTCACGGGAACTACGGAGCACTGACCGCCGCGCGTTTCCCTTAGGCCGGTTTCCCAGGCGCCTTTTTTGCGGGTGGCAGTCTCCCCCTCCCGAACCGCGATCGCCCACATTCATCAGATGCACGACGTTTGCGCTCCGCCGTGCAGCGGATTCGGGAGGAAACGGCCCACAGCCACGCTCAACTGAGGCCGCACTGATGAACCACCTCAATCAGCGGCCAAGGCTGAGACACCATGGGTCGCGATGGCTCCTTTGTGGCATGGAGATATCTACCATTGACTGGTAGACTTCTACCATGAGCCTCAATATCAAGAACCCGGAGACATATCGGCTGGTCAAGGAGCTCGCGGACGAAACCGGCCAGTCGATGACGGCGGCAGTGACGGAGGCGGTCCGGGAGCGGCTGGGGCGGATCCGCGCAGAACGCGGCGAGTCCGAAGCGGAGATCGAGGCGCGGCTGGAGCGGATCCACGCGCTCGTCGAGCTGATGCGCGAGCGTGCTCCCGCCGGGTACTGGGACCAGGACTTCGACGAGCTGCTGTATGACGAGCGAGGTCTGCCGAAGTGATCGTCGATACGTCGGTCATCGTGGCGATCCTCCGGGGCGAGCCGGATGCACGAGCATTCGAGCAGTTGCTCGCGCGGGCGCCGATCGCCCGGATCAGTGCCGCGACCTATGTGGAATTGGGTGTCGTCGTCGATGGCGCCCGCGACCCGGTTCAGTCGAGTGCGCTGGACGCGGTCCTCCGGGCAGCGCGGGTCCAGGTCGAGCCGTTCACGGAGGCGCAGGCCGGCCTCGCGCGCTCGGCCTACCGGCGCTTCGGCAAGGGCAGCGGGCACCCGGCGCGACTGAACATGGGCGACTGTTTCGCGTATGCACTGGCGCGCGAACTCGACGAACCGCTCCTGTTCAAGGGGGCCGACTTCGCGCTGACCGATATCGAGGTCATCATCGAGCCGACCAGGCACAAGCGCCTCAGTGAGATCGTTGCCGGCTACGGGGTCGGCGCTTCGTAGCTCACCAGGCGGCCAGCGCCCAGATCCCGGGATCGCGCTCCAGCTCCCCCTCTCCGATCACAGCGAACAGGGCGACGGCCCGTTTGAGGTGGTCCATCGAGTCGTCCAGGCGGCTCGCGTCGTGAAGCATGTCGGCCAGGTGGTTCTCAACAGCCGCCTCGAGATGTCGATCCCCGATCCGCCGGCAGGCGTCGATCGCCTCGGTCGCGCTCGCCACCCCGTCGTCCACTGAGCCGGCGGCGGCGAGGGTGAGGGCAAGTGCCGTCCTGGCCGCGATTGACGCGGTGGGGTCGGGGTCGCTGGCAGCCAGAAGGACACTCCGCTCGAGCGCCTCGCGCGCTCTGCCAAGGTCACCCTGCCCGTGGGCTACGAGCCCGACAAGCCGCTCCGCCACGCCGGCGAGATGCGGGACCCCAACGTGTGCGGCCAGCGCTCGGGCCTCGGACGCTGCCGCACGGGCGACGTCGAGGTCGCCCGCCCGGATCGCGACCACGCTCCGCTCGACGAGGGCCCGCGCGCGGAAACTGGCCGTCAGGTTGGATGATGCCAAAGCGGACCCGAGGTGGCTGGTGGCCGCACCGAAATCGCCCCGGCGCCGATGCACCCGAGCGAGTGAGATCTCGATCGCCGGCAGGTCTGACGGTCCCGCAAGCGCGGCGGCGATCTCCAGCGAGGCGATGGCAGCCGGGTACTCGCCGAGGCGCGACCGGAGCTCGCCGATCCTGGCGTGGGCGGCGGCCGCGTCCGGGATCCCAAGGGTGAGGGACGCTTCCAGATGATCGATCGCCTCTCGATTGGCGAAGACGGACTCGGCCCGGTCCGCGGCCTCGAGGAACGCCTGGGCGGCCTCGGCGGGTCGGCCCGCCTCCCGTTCGTGACCGGCGATGAGCGCGAACCGGGCGCGTTCGTCTCGACCAGCCGCTTCCGGGTCGAGCCGGAGCGCGTCGGCCGTCCGACGATGAAGGAGGCGGCGGCGCCCCAGGCTGGTGGCCTCGTAGGCAACGTCACGCATGCGGCGGTGCGTGAAGTCGTAGCGGACCGATGGGCCGACCGCCACCGGAACCTCGCGAACGATGCCACGGTGCATCAGCTCCTCGATCGCCTCGATCGCCTCCTCCTCGGACCGTCCGCTCGCCTGGCGGACGGTGGTGAGGTCGAACGATCGACCGATGACCGCCGCCGCGGACAGCAGCTGCGCAGCCGTCCCTCCGACCGACCCGATTCGCTCGCGAAGGAGTGCCTGCACCCCGCGCGGCATCACGGTTCCAGGTGGCTCACCGCTGGCCAGGGCCGCGACGAGGTGGAGCGGCAGCCCCTCCGAATCGGCCACGAACGCGTCAATGAGCGCGTCGTTGGGGTTTTCGGAAGGTCGCATCGCGCGGACGATTGCGGCGACCTCGTCGCGATCGAGACGCCCGAGCGCGAGGCTCGTGGCGGCCGGCAGGCGAGCCAGAGCATCCGCAGTCGCCTCGCTGCTCGGCGTGAGGTCCTCGCGCCGCCAGGCCAGGAGGAGGAGGAGCGGCCGGCCGGACAGGCGGCGGGCGAGGTAGGCAACCGCTTCGAGGGTCGGCTCGTCGGCGAGATGGAGGTCATCGATCCAGATGAGCCCGGGCACAGGTCCGGCGGCGAAGGCGGCCAGGGCGTCGGCGATGGCCCCCAGCAGCCGGACCCTCGCGCTCGCGCCGTCGGGAGCGGCCGGCCCGGCGACCCGGAGCGGCGCCGGCAGGTCGATGAGGCGGCCGATCTCATGCCGGGCCACGTCGTCGAGAGCGTGCAGGCGGGTGACTCCCTCGGGTGTCGCGAGTCCGGCGCGGAGGAATTCGGCGATCGGGCCGTACGCGATTGCGCTCTCGCCCGGGTTCCCACGGGCGGCCAGGACCGTCCCGCCATTCGCACGGATCGTCGCCGCGACCGACTCCGCGAGGCGGGTCTTGCCGATTCCGGCCTCGCCTTCGAGGAGCATCACGCGGCCGTCCGGGGTCGAGTCCCGCCAGGCTGACCTGATGGTCGCGAGCTCGCGCTCGCGACCGATGAGGGGCACGTCGCGGAGCATCACCCGACCGTCGAAACCCGCATCCTCCACCGACACGTGGCCTGAGGATGGCGTGCCCGCAGCCGACCCCTGCCCGAGGCCCGGGCCAGACCGACCCTCCCGCAGGGCCTCGTACAGATCGGTTGTTTCGCGCAGCGGCGCCACGCCCAGCTCGCGGTCGAAGAGCGCCACCAGCGAGCGGTATTGGCGAATCGCACCGGCGCGATCTCCCATCAGGCCGAGCAGCGCGATCAGGCGCCGCTGGCCCGGTTCGTCGAGTGGATCGAGGTCAACGCGACGTCTCGCCGCCTCCACCGCCCCGCCGGGATCACCGCCGTCGAGGCGGGCTGCCAAGAGGCGATCGAGCATGTCGCCGACTTTCCGCTCGACGCGTATGGCGCGGGCCGCCTGCCAGTCGTCGAAGGCCGGGCTGTCGCGGAGCGCGAAGCCGGCCAGGAACGGCCCGCGCGCCAGGGCGGCCGCCGCCTCGAGGTCGGACGGCCGGGACGATTCCGCCAGCCGCTCGAACTCCTCAAGATCGACGTTCGATGCCGCCTGATCCAGCGCGACCTGAGCCCGGCCGGTGACGATCCCCACCCCACCGACCGCCGTTCGCAGCGCCGACAGCGTCCGGCGCAAGGCCCCGCGGGCCGCCTCGTCGTCGGACTCCGGCCAGAACATCGCGGCCAGCTCGTCGCGAGCGAACGGTCGGCGCTCGGCGGCGACGAGCGCGACGATTGCGAGCGCCTTCCGGGTGTCGACCATGATCGGACGTCCGTCGACCGCGACCTCGAGCGGCCCGAGCAGCCGGATGGAGAGCATCGGTTCGCGGCGCGTCATCGCGTAACGGTACCGGACAGGAGACGCACTCCGTAACGATTCGGGAACGATCGTCCCCCACCATGGTCAGATGCAGCGGTCAATCCGCATCCTCGCCGCCCTGACTTTGTGGCTTGCTACAGTCGGTCCGATCGCCTATGGGGTGATTTCCGAGCCGAGGGACCCAGCATCACCCGATGCGGTCATTCTCGCCGCCGCGTTTCTCCTCCTCTTCCTGACGTTTCCATCGGTCGGGCTGCTCATCGCGATCCGACGTCCCGGGAACGTCATCGGCTGGGTCGTGCTCCTCATGGGCCTCACCTTCGTGGCTGGCAGCGTCGCCTATAACTACGCGAGCACCTCGATCGCATCCGGCGTTCG
>JAYWFP010000148.1:0-10424 GCA_043778745.1 Chloroflexota bacterium | reverse complement strand
AGGCGGCTGGCATGAGAGACGGATACTTGCGCGGCTCGCTCTCCCGGCGCGCGACTCCGCGCCAGTTGGACGTCCTCGCCGGGTACGTCGCTGCGGGTGGTTCGGTCTCGGACGCGGCTCGCCTCGTGGGCATCCGGCCGAGCACTGTGAAGCGTCACCTCGCCGACCTGCGTGCGCGTTCGGGGCTCTCAACCGAGCAGCTGATCTACCGCGGACGAGCAGAGGGGTGGCTGGTGGTGCCGAGCCTGGAGCCTCGTTGAGAGAGCTCCGAGCACACCGGGCTTCGCCGTGCAGGTCCCTCGACAGCGTTGGTCGGAGTCAACTGACACCTTGGGCCGCTACGCGCTCGTTGTTCGACGCCTGCGTCCTCGAGGGCGCCCGGTTCGACGGCTTCCAGCACGTCGACGATTGGGTCCCGCAGCGCCTCGTCACGGCCACCGGCCCGAATCCCCTGCCACGGTAAGCGAGACCGTCCTGCCGGCATCGCGCCTGCTCGACCTCACCGGCCGCGTCGCGCTCGTCACCGCGTCGCGCCGGATTCGAACCTCCGACCTTCGGCTCCGGAGGACGACTCTCTATCGGCCGAGCTACAGGCCGGCCGGGGGCCGGGGGCCGATGACCGAGGACGACGCTCGCTCGCCCCCGCTTCTGTCTTTCCGTCGCTGCCCCCCGAATCAGACCTCCCGCGAGGTGCGGCTCAGGTGAGGCTCCGGCGCCCGGCGACGGCAAGCGCCAGGCGAAGGGGCACGCTCACGAGAAGGAACGGCAGGGCAAAACCAAGTCCCAGCAGCAGCGTCAATGGACTGGTCGCCAACCCCAGCCGGGCGCCCCGCCGCCGACCTTGCCAGAGCCACATGCCGGCAAGCGCGTCGAGGGTGCTGACCAGAATCAGGGCCCAGCACAGCATCTTGAAGCGTTCGGTCCCGAGCTGGACGACCGGACCATCGAGCGACCGAAAGCCCCACGGGGTCATCGGCAGCTCGCCGGTTCGGTCGAGATGCCAAAGCGTGACAAGCGTTCCGATGCCGAAGCCGATGCCCAGGACGACGTAGTTCACGGCGGCCAGACGAACGAGTGCAGAAGCTGGCCGCCCGGGAAGCGACGGGCCGGCGCCGTCGACCATCAGCTGGCCGCCAACTCTAGAGATACCTTGCGACGGCCATCGTTAGGGCTGCCAGGAGCAGCAGTGGCAGATCGACTCGTCGCGCCAGGCGCATCCGCCCGTCCGCCCACGCCAGCCGCTGCTGCTGGGCTTCGGTCGGTATCCCGTCGCCCGCCGCCAGCTCCGATTGGACCGCGACCTGAGCGGCGATGCTCGGGCCGATGAGGATCAGACCGCCGACGAACGAGGCGATCGCGGCGAGGCCACCGATCGTGAACGCGAGCCCGACAGGCGAGGCGATCCACGCCGACTGCAGCCCGCCGGAGTCGCGCCAGTAGAGCGCCGCTCCGCTCAGGATCGTCAGTAGGGCGACGATCGGGAAGAAGACGCCCATCCGGCGGCGCTTCATGAGGTGTTCCATGAATGGCTGGCCCGCTCGTCCCAAGGCATCAGCCGTAGGCCCGAGGAAGAACGAGCCGATGATCGCGCCGCCGAACCAGCTCATCGCAGATCCGACGTGGACGATTCGCAGCCCGATCAGCAACAGATCCATCGATTGCCACCCCACTCGCTTTGTATCTGGACACGTACCTCAGGGTCACGGCTGGGACCACTCCCGCCCGACGAAGACGCGTCGATTGGCTCGTTTCTTCATCGGCTGCGCTCACGACATCGACCCTCGCAGGTTCGCTCTCGCTGCGCCGCGGTAGGCCACGAGTCCCGCAGCCACACCAATCGCGACCAGCGCGATGTCCGTCGTCCATGCCGCAACTTCGTCGGACTGCTGCACGGTGAGCACGGCATAGAGGACGATCCAGACCACGGCGGCGACGTTCGACGCGGACACGACCAGGGCACTCGGGCGCGCAATCAGCAACAGACCCACGACGGCGGCGACCACGCCGACCGCGGTGGTGACGACCCACTGGACCGGGTCGGTCCTGAAGATGAGCGTCATCGCGATCGCGAATCCAGCCGCCACGAGCCACAGCACACCAGCGATTCCGAGCCTGTTCGTCTCTGCCTCCCTCACCGTGCAGCGCCACGGCTCGGGCGTCGCAGGAGTTTCTGTCAGGCCAATCTGTAACTGTCTACGGCGTAGACCAATGTATACGGTGTAGACTAGCCAGCGTGGTTCGTGACGTCAAGGCCTACCGCGGACTGACCACGGAGCGTGTGGTGGATGCCGCGCTGGGGGCAGCGGATGCGGGTGGCATCGAGGCGGTCAGCCTGCGGCGGCTCGCCGGGGCCCTCGAGGTGACACCGATGGCCATCTACCGACACGTGCGGAACAAGTCCCACCTGCTCGACCTGATGGTCGAGCAGGTGCTGGATCAGGTGGACCTCGTGACTGCCGACACGGCCACCTGGCAGAACCGGCTGCGCCGGCTGCTGGCCAGCTTCCAGGCGGTCGTGGCGGCGCACCCGGCGACGGCCCTGCTGCTCTCGCGACCCTTCTTCTCCCCGGCCGCCCTGCGCGTGATCGAGGCCATGCTGGCGACCCTCCACAGCGCGGGCTTCGACTCCGGCCAATCGGCGCGCTTGGTGCAGGTGATCACCGGCATGGTCCTCGGCCCGGCCATCAATCGCGCCACGTGGGCGACGGCTTCACGCAATCTTCCGCCGGATGCCGACCGCCAGCAGGCGTCCATGGAAGGGCTGTCCGCTGGCGAGTTCCCCTACCTCTCGAGCGCCGCGGACCAGTTCATGAATTGGTCTGCGGGGGCGGACGCCGATCGTCTGGCGATCGAGCTCCTGGTCGGCGGTCTGGAGGGGCTCGCCGCCCAGCCGAACCGAGGTGGGGAGCCGAGGGACGGTGAGTCGTGAATAGAAGAAGTATTCGGAGCGCGCCCGACAGGTGTCGGACGCGCGATTACAACCTACAGCATGCCGATCGAGGGCCGCGATGAGTGGATCGCTGCCGCGGAGCGATTGGCATGAGGGCCGGGTATCTGCGCGGCGCAGTCTCGCGGCCAGCGACGAAGCGTCAGATCGAGGTCCTCGCCGCCTTCGTTGAGACAGGCGGATCCGTCCGAGACGCAGCCGACCTCGTGGGCGTTCGGCCGAGTACAGTGAAGCGCCACCTGGCCGACCTGCGTGTGCGGGTAGGCCTCACGACCGAGCAGCTCATCTACCGTGGACGGGCCGAGGGTTGGCTCGTTGTCGCGAGTCTCGAGGCCGACTAAGCGTGCGCCGGCGAAGGACTTCGTGGCTCGCAAGAAGGCCGAGGGCAAGAGCTGGCGGGAGGCCCTCCGGGCCCTCAAGCGCCACCTTGCCCGGGCCGTCTTCCGGATCCTCAGCCAGCCGGTCGGTCAGGCATCGTCTTTGGGGGCTTGACTAGATAGGAGCTTGTCACGTGGTATCGCTCAATCGGCTCTGCAGGTCCCGGATCGTCAGGCAAGACGGGGCCACGCCAGGACGACGAGGACGATTCGCACGATGGCCAGCATGGGTGGAATGGGCACCGCGAAGCCATACCAGAACACCGCCTCGATCGGCAGCAAGCCGAACTGGACCACCGCGCCAAGCTGCTGGCCATCCCATAGCAGCCACCCGGCCCAGGCCTGCGCCACGCCAAGCGCCAGAGAGAGTCCCAGGAGCACGACGAAGGCCGCGCGGGACAGCCGCAGGTAGAACGGGCCGCCGTTGGGCTCGCCGATTAAGGGGAGGACGGGCAGGCGACCGCGCACGATCACCCACCAGATCAGCCACGGGGCCGGAAGTGCCCATCCAAGGGCAACGACCCAAAGGAGGAATGCCGCGATCTGGCTTTCGATCGACACGAGTCGGACCTCAGTCGGCGTGATGTCACGCGATTGCTCCCGAGATTGGCCCCGTAGGTGTAGCACCGCAGGCGAATAGACCGCGGCGTCGACCTCGCTCACGCTCGCCGCGATGTCGACGGGCTGCAATCGAGCGTCACCAGCGTCACGGGCGTCAGGACCGGTACTTCCCGAGAAGAGCGAGCCGGTCGCGTGAAGCTCTGCACGGTCTGCGGCGTAGTCGCTAGCCGGCCGGGTAGCCGGTGCACTGTGCACGCTCGACTGTCGAACCGGAGCCGACACAACGCCCTGTACAGCACGCGGGGATGGCAGCGCCTCAGCGCGCGAGTGCTGCGGGCATGGCGCGGCCAGCACGGCAACTGGTGCCCGGGCTACCGGCGCGACGCCCACCCGGCCATCGACCTGACCGTCGATCACATCGTGCCGCTCGCCGCAGGTGGCGCACCCCTCGCCATCGCCAACTGCGCCGTGCTCTGCCGGTCCTGCAACTCGACCAAGGGTGCGTCGGAGCCCGACCGGGGGTACCCACACGCGGGTTCTGCTCTCCTGGAAGACCGCGCCTCCCGTCTGTGTGCACGCGGCCGAGTTTCGCGAAACATCCCGGTGGTCGCCGATGCTCGGTGGGTTCGGGGCGATCCCGTCCGCAGCCGGTCGGGCGATGGCGTCGCTCACGCCGCGGTCCGTCAAGCCGCGGCGGTCGACGGGCAGGCGATGCCCTCCACGTCGCGCTCCCAGGTGTCGGCGACCGTCGTTCCCCGGCACTGCTCCAGGTGAACCGTGCTGCGCCCCTGCCTTGGTACTGCGACGCAGCGTTGTGGCGTCCCCACCGAGGGCAGCCGCTGCCCCGTCCATCGGCGCGAGCAGGAGCGTCGGCGGGGGACGCCAGCGCAGCGCGGATACGGTCCGCCGTGGCGGGCCCAGTCGCGCGCCACCATCGCGGCCCAGCCGTGGTGCGGCTGCCCGCTCGCCCACTGGTGGCATGCGGGGCGCGAGTGCGGCGCGACCCGCGACCTGACCGCGGGCCACGTCGTCCCGCTGGCGCGGGGCGGAGCGGGCGGGCCGAGCGTGACCGAGTGTCGCCGCTGCAACTCGGCGAAACGCGATCGGGTCTGAGGGGGGTAGGCATCTCAATCTCTACGAAGTGGGATCGGTCGTCCACCCGCTGCTACTCACGCGCACGCGCGGCCGGGTTATTCGATTTTGGTCAACCAGGAGATTGTCGCCCGATGACCCCGAAGACGCGCGCCACGGCTCCCCACAGCGGCATGGCGCAACCACATCGTCGGCTCCGGGGGAAGAGCGACCCCGACCACCTTCACCCACGGGCGCCAACGGTTGGCCCACGTGCCGCGATGAGTGAGCGGATGGCCAATGACGCCACTCCACGAAGAAAGGCCCCGGGTTGGCGTCGAGGGCCTTCGGTGCGGCTGCGGGGAGAGCTACGCGATGCTGCCCTCGATGTCGGCCTCGAGCATCTGGTCGAGCTGGGCGCTCCGCGCTCGCGCGGAGGCGGTGCCGGCGGCCTCGAGGATCCGCTGACCGGCGTCGGTGCCGATACCACCGGCGGCGACGATCCGGTCGACGAGCTTCGCCCGTCGGACCTTCACGGCCGGAGACTCGCTGGTCGCCCCGTTCGGCTCGGGCTTCGGGGCTATGGCCACCCGGGCCACCCGCTTCGTCGCGACCCTGGCGGCTGCCTGCGACTGCACGGTAGGTTCGGTGTCGCCGGCGGTCGCCGCAGCGCGGCGGGCCTTGCCGAGCGCACTCACGTACTGGTTCCAATGGGCCTTGCACATCCGGCCCAATCCGTCCTTCTGGCTGGGCTGGGCCGGGAAGTCGCCGGGCGGCGCGTCGTGCGCCTCGATCCCGAACTTCGCAGAACCGATGCATCGGCGCTTGTCAGACATCGTTCGATCCTTTCGGCTGGTCCCCGCTCGTCTGGCGGGTGCATCGCCATCAGTCACTCCGATCGCGATGCAAGTCAAGGCCGAAGATGCGAGGCCGCCGCATGACCGCGAAGATCACCGCCGGACTGCCGCCCGCCGCATGGCGGAACCGGATCGTGGGGACCGGCGAAGAGGCGCCTGACCAGCTCCTCGCCAACCCCGGCAACTGGCGGATCCATCCGCGCAACCAACAGAACGCGCTGGCCGGCGCACTCGACACGGTGGGCTGGGTCCAGCAGGTGATGGTCAATCGGCGAACTCGTACCCATCCCCGAAGACATCTCGCCCGAGGCGCAGGCGGTGTGGCGGCGGGTCGTCCGTGAGTTCGGCCATACCGGGGTCATCCGGGGGGCGGACGGCGATGTCATGCGGATCTACTGCGAGACGGTCGCCCGGTACGAGCAGACCAGTCGCCTGCTCGATGCGTCGGGTCCCCTCGTCCGCGGGGCGCGGTCGGGCGAGCTCGTCAAGAACCCGCTCCACCAGATCGTGCGCGACAACGCGACGCTCGTCCGGTCCCTGGCCGGCGAACTCGGGCTCAGCCCAGCAGCGAGGGTCGGTCTCCACGATGCCAACGGCCGCGCCAGCCCGACGTCCACCACCCTCCAGCGCCTGCAGGCCAGCCGTCGTGCGGGCTAATGGCTGGCCGCCCACCGTCTTGACCCCCGTCCCGGCGGCGGCGGCCAGGGCCGGCGACGGGCAGCGCGCCCTCGACTTCCTGCGCGCGTACGGGCGGATCACCAAGGACAGCATCGCCGGTCCCTCCGGCGCGCCGCTGGTGGCTCGTCGCTGGCAGGCGGAACTCCTGCGGGCCACCCTTGCCAGAGACCCCGCCACGGGCCGGCGAAGGCACCGAACGGCCCTGTGGGGGATGGCCCGCAAGAACGGCAAGACCGGATTGGTCGCGCCGATCGCCCTGTACGGCCTCATGTGCGAGGGCGAGGGCGCCGAAATCTACTCCTGCGCGGCCGACCGGGATCAGGCCAAGCTCGTCTTCGCGGCCGCCAAGCGAACGGTCGAAATGGACCCCGAGCTGGCGGGCATCCTGAAGCTCTACCGCGACACCATCGAGTACCCGGCCAGCGGCTCGATCTACCGGGCGCTGTCGTCCGAGGCGTACACCAAGGAGGGGCTGTCCCCGACCCTCGTCCTGGCCGACGAGCTGCATGCCTGGCCGAACCGCGAGCTGTACGACGTGATGGCCCTGGCGATGGGCGCCCGGCGTGATCCGCTCATGCTCATCGTCACGACTCCAGGCGTCCGAACGGACAGCACGGGCGGGGACTCGATCTGCTACACGCTGTACCAGTACGGGAAGCGGGTCGCGTCGGGCGAGGTGGACGACCCGTCGTTCTTCATGGCCTGGTGGGAAGCGCCCTACGGCTGCGCGCTCGACGATGTGACTGCGTGGCCCAAGGCGAACCCCGGCCTGGGGGTCATCCTCGACCGTGACGAGCTGGCCGGGCAAGCGCGCAAGGCAATGACCGGCGGGATGGGCGAGGCCGAGTTCCGCATCAAGCGCCTGAGCCAGTGGGTCAACGCCGCCACGGCGGCCCTGCCGTCCGGCCTCTTCGAGGCTCGGAAAGCCAAGCCACCCCGCGTGGTCGCACCCCTCGAGCCGGTCGTCCTGTTCTTCGACGGCTCGTTCAATCACGACTGCACGGCCCTCCTGGCGGCGACCGTCGAGGCCGCGCCGCACCTGTTCGTGGTCGCTGTCTGGGAACGACCGCCCGACGACCCCGGTTGGCGGGTGGACATCGGTGACGTGGATCGGGTGGTCCGTGAGACGTGTCGCGACCGCACGGTCGTCGAACTGCCGTGCGACCCGCCCCGCTGGGCGCAGCTCATGGAGCAGTGGGCGACCGATGGGTTGCCGGTCCTCGAATACGCCACCTCGTCCCCGTCGCGCATGGTGCCCGCCTGGGCCAAGTTCTACGACGCGGTCATCGGTGGTGGGCTGACCCACGATGGCGACCCGCGCCTCGTCCGCCATATCGGGAATATGGCGCTCAAGACCGACCGGCTCGGACCGCGCCCCGTCAAGGAGCATCGTGGATCACCGCGCTCGATCGACCTCGGCATCTGCGCCGTGGGCGCGTATGACCGCGCGACCTATCACGCCGCCCAGCCGACGACGACGTTCCGCAGTAGCTACGAGACGGAAGGTCTCACCTTCGCGGGTCGCTGATGCTGACGGCGGTACGCCGCAGCCAAGCGACTTCTCGCGAGCCTCACCCGGCCAACGCTCCGGTCTCGTCCTTGCGATCCCTTGGGCCCCCTCCGCGGCCAGCCTGGACGGGCCGACGAAGGGTCGTTTCAGGGCGTCCGTGGCCTGATCCTAGCGCGAACCCGGCGCTCGCTTCTGTTGGGCAAAGCGGACCGATCGAAGCGAGCGTTCCTCTGGTGTTCCACCGCGTCGATGACCGTCCCCGCTCGGACACGATGGGTGGATGGTGCTGCCGACGCACAACCGCCGCGCCCGCGTCCCGCGCCGGGAGGACGCAAGGACGCGGGAGCGTCAGCACAAGAGTTGTGAAACGGCCGGCCGCTCCGCTGGCCGTTTCCGGGGATCAGATGGGCGGCGGGGCAGAGCCCCGGGCTGAGGCCGTTGTAGACCGCGAGCGCCAGGCGCGCACCTCATCCAGCGCGACGGCGGTGGCTCAACTTGGACGGGATCACGCAGAGAGGCCATCCCCTCGCGCGGACGGGCTCTCTGCGATTTCCGGTTCAGGTCCGGCTAGTTGGTGACGATCGGCATTCCAATGCAGGAATGAGCGGCATCGTCGCCGCCACCCATCGAAGAGACGTAGTCGCCGTGGTTCGTCCAGGTCGTAACGCTGGTCGAGGTTCTCGTGATCACGGTTTCGGGGTACGTGGCGCCGGTGCTGTCAGTTATGGTGAAGGTGCCGCCGGCAACCGGGAAGGTGCCAGACCAGGAGTACGGCGTTCCGCTGTTGAAAGGCCAGCCGCCGACGTAGACGGCGGGGTCGAAGGTGAGCATCGTGCCATCGGAGGACAACGTCGCGGTCATCGTCTCGTTGGGGTAGTGAGTCAGTGGATTGCCAGGGCCCCACTGCCAGCCGGACGCCGAGACGGTGCCGCCGTCGCACGGACTGATGACCACGTTGTACGTGTGGCCGTTGCCGATTGCCATCGTATAGGTGTTCGTGGTGACCTGGTTACGCGCAACGCCGCCAGGCGCGGCCGAAATCGGGACGACGGCCATTGCCACGAGCAGAACAGCGGCCGTCAGGGGGGCGAGAAGTCGCCTCATAGAGCACTCCGATCGTGGTGAATGGGGTCGGTCCCGCCAGTGGCTCGGTGCGATCCAAGGCGGCCGAGGGACGGATCGCACGTCATGGCTTCCCCACTCGATTGAGCCGACGCTGTGCTTGCGGCACGGGACTTGTCAAGGGCCGTGTGGCCTCTTCGTCCTAGATGTGGTGCGTCGGCGCACCGAGTCTGGCGCCAGGCCGGAGAGGAAGCCTCGTAGCCGCCGGACGCCCGGCGCTCCTCTGGTCCGCTGCCGGCGATCGAGGGCGGCGGCGCAGCTGTCGCGTACCGAGGTGTTTTCAGGATCCCCAACACGATGAACCCATCGTGCGTCCTCGCGCGGGCTACTTCCTTGTGATCTTGATGCTGAGTGCCCGAGTCGCCGTCTGCGTCGCGCCGTCGCTTACGGAGATCGTGAAGCTGTAGCTGCCTGACTTCGTCGGCGGCCCGGAGATCGTGCCGGTCGAGGCATCAAGGGTCAGGCCGGGCGGCAGGGCGCCCGAGGCGATCTTCCACGTATATGGGAGGGTGCCGCCTGTCACCTGGACCTTCGCGCTGTAGGACCTGTTGACCCTTCCGGCCGGCAGGCTGGTCGTCGTGATCGTCAGCGGCGCCGTCGGGGTCACGCTGTTCGAGGCCAGGGACTCCGAGCCGTTCCCGACGGCGTTCATCGCGTGCACCGCGAATGTGTACGACGTGCCGTTGGTCAAGCCAGTCACCGTGATCGGGCTGGCCACACCGCTCGCGGTCAGACCGCCTGGGGTTGAGGTGGCCGTGTAAGAGGTGATCGAGCTGCCCCCGTTGGAGGCGGGCGGACTGAAGCTCACGGTCGCCTGCCCGTTCCCCGCGGTCGCGGTCACGTTGGTCGGGGCGCCCGGCACGGTGGCAGGCGGTGCCTGCTTGACGAGGCTGACCGAGGCGGTTCTCGAGAACGTCCCGGATGCACCGGTGATCGTGAGCCCGTACGTACCGGGAACGACCGCGGCGGGCACCGTGACCGACAGCGCCGACGTGAGACCGGCAGGGTCGCTGACAGGATTCGGGCTGAAGCTGGCGGTGGCGCCGGAGGGGAGGCCGGCGGCATCGAATCCGATCGAGCCGCTGAACCCGTTGCTGCGGACGATCGTGATCGTATAGTTGGCAGTCCCTCCGCCGTCGGGCAGGCTGACCGAACCGGGGCTGGCCGAGATCGAGAAGTCGGGCGGTGCACCGAAGCTCGACACGTTGAGCAGCCGCTCATGGGTCGCGTCCGGGTCGGTGTTGGTGAACCAGTCGAGCGTGCCCGCAGCCTGGAGGGCAGCCTGTACCTCCGACGGCGTC
>JAYWFP010000147.1:0-4434 GCA_043778745.1 Chloroflexota bacterium | reverse complement strand
AGGCCGCGAATCCCGTCGACGATCCGGGCTCGGTACTTCGCCCAATCGGCATACAGCGGGGCGACCGACATGCCGGATCCCGCGCTCCCGCCGCCCGTATCCGTCATGTCAGGCCGTGACAAACTCGCCGCCGTCGACGCTGATGATGTCGCCGTTGATGAAGTCCGTGCCCTCGCCCGAGAGGGTCACGATCGCGTTGGCCACGTCCTGTGGCGTGGTCATCCGACCGGTTGGATTTCGCTTCATCGTGAGGTCGATCATCGCCTGGGCTTCGGGGATCTTCATGAGGGCCGGCGTCACGGTCACGCCCGCCCGGATCGAGTTCGCGGTCACGCCCGAGCCCTTTCGGGCGAGCTCCATGGCGAGCTGACGAATGTGGCTCTCGAGGGCGGCCTTCGCTGACGAGACCACGCCGTACGACGGGACGACCCTGCTCGATCCTTCCGAGGTCATCGCATAGATCTTGGAGCCCTTGCCCAGGAACCCGCGCCGATAGAGGTCCTGAACCCAGTAGACGAGGCTGTTGGCCATCACGTCCTGGGTCATCTCCATTTTCTTGCGGTCGACGCCCTCCTTGGGATCGTCGGTGATGAACGGCACGAGGCTGCCGAAGGCAAGGGAATGCATCACGACCCGGACGTACGGCTCGCGGCCGGCGGTCCTCGCTTCTCCGAACCGCGCCTCGAGCGCGTCCAGGGCAGCCGCGCGCTTCTCGTCATCGGCGGCATTCATGTTGATGAACAGGACCTCGCGACCGTCCGCGGCCAGGTCGGCCTTGACCGCCTCGATGCGCTGGAGCGCAGCCCGAAAGTCGAGGTGGATGCCGCAGATGTTGTAGCCCGCCTTGGCGAGGGCACGGGACGTGGCTTCGCCCATGCCGGACGAGGCTCCGAGAATGAGCGCCCAGCGCTCGCGGGTGTCGGTCATGGTGGGTGGTCTCCTGGGGTGCTGACGCTCGCCGAGTCTAGCGCGCGGGTGGGCTTCGAGGTCGGGCCGGGAGCAGGTATGGATCCGGATCGTCGCGCGGCTTGCACTCACCGCGATGCGGCGCCACGATCCGCACATGATCCCCGGCCTCGTCCTGAGCGATTCCCGAATCCAGTTGCGCCCCGTCGTCGAACGGGACCGGGCGCCCCTTTCGGCGATCCTGGCCGAGCCCGAGGTCGCCCGCTGGTGGGTTCACGAGGACGTCCCGACGACCGTGGCCGGCGTGTTCGACGATGACGACGAGATTCGACTCGCGATCGTGGTCGAGGGAGCGGTTGTCGGCCTCATCCAGTACGTCGAGGAGAACACGCCCGACTACCGGCATGCCGGCCTCGACCTGTTCATCGGAGGTGCGTGGCAGGGTCGCGGCATCGGGCCCGACGCCATCCGGCTGGTGGCGCGGTACCTGTTCCAGGAGCGAGGGCACCATCGCCTGATCATCGATCCGGCGGTTGCCAATGACCGCGCCATCCGCGCCTACGAGAAGGTCGGCTTCCAGCGCGTCGGGGTCATGCGGAACTATGAGCGCGGAGCCGATGGCCGATGGCACGACGGCCTGTTGATGGACCTGGTGCGCGAGGAGTTCGCCAGCTGAGCCCGATCACGCCGGCTCAGGCCCGATCACGCAGGCCGAGCCCCCATCACGCCGGATGAGCACCGATCACGCCGGCTGAGCGCAAGTCGGCGATCGACGGGTCGTCATACCCCAGCTCCCGGAGTATCTCGATCGAGTGCTCACCCAGCAACGGTGGGGGCGTCCGGATCGATGCCGGCGTCGCGGCGAAATCGAACGGGCTCCTGACCTGATCCACCGGCCCGAGGGCCGGATGAGCCAGAGGCACGCGGGCATTGACGGCGACCGCTTGCGGCGTCGCAAAGGCTTCGAGCACATCGAGCACCGGTCCGGCCGGAACCTCGGCAGCCTCCAGGCGCTCGAGCCAGACACCCGAGGTCGCGGTCGCGAGCCGCGCCGCGATCAACGGCACGAGCTCGTCGCGCCGCTCGACGCGATCCCCATTGCTCCCGAAGCGAGAATCGGCGGCCAGTTCCGGGAGCCCGATGGCATCGCAGAACCGCGGCCACTGCCGTTCGCTGCCCACGCCGACGGCAATGGCCCCATCGACGGTCCCGAACGTCTCGTACGGGACGATGTTCGGGTGGGCGTTGCCGCGCCGTCCTGGCGCCGTGCCGGTCACGAATGCGTTCTGGGCCTGGTTGGCAAGCACGGCCAGTGTGCTCTGGAGAATCGAGACGTCGATCCGCTGGCCACTGGCGCCCGGCCGTGCGATGAGTCCGGCGAGGACCGAGATCGTCCCGAACAGTCCGGTGACCACGTCGCTGATGGCGACGCCGACCTTGGTCGGGGCACCGTCGGCCTCGCCGGTGATCGACATGAGACCGCCCGTCGCCTGCACGATGAAGTCGTAGCCGGGCTTGGCCGCATCGGGACCGCCGACGCCGTACCCGCCGATCGCAAGGTGCACCAGATCCGGCCTGAGGGCCGCCAACGCCTCATCACCGAACCCGAGCCGGGCAAACGCGCCCGCGCGGAAGTTCTCGACCAAGACGTCCCCCCGGCTGATGAGTCGCCGCAGAACCTCGCGCCCGGCGTCAGCGTGGAGATCGAGTCGCAGGCTCCGCTTGTTGCGATTGACCGCCAGGAAGTAGGCCGCGGTCCGGGTCCCGGCTGACAGATCGCCGACCCAGGGCGGCCCCCAGCCCCTTGTCGCATCGCCTTCGGGCGGTTCGACCTTGATGACCTCGGCCCCGAGGTCGGCGAGGAGCATCGTGCAGTACGGCCCGGCGAGGACGGTCGAACAGTCGACGACCCGCAGGCCGGCGAGCGGACCGGGTCCTGGCCCAGGTCTCGGCCGCGGTGTTGGGGTTGCATCGGCCATTCGCGGATGGTACGGCCTTCAAGGGGCCCGAGAGTACGAGTGACCGATCCGGTCAGGTGACCGATGCGGCCGGCCTCAGGAGGTGCGGTTTCCCAGATCCGGCGCGGCCCGCACGAGCTGGTCACGAGCGACGGCGCCCGACTCACCGACCTGGACCCAGTCGATCAGGTCACGGTTCACCACGATCGCATCGACATACTCGGTGATCGGCCCGGCCGCGGAGGTGTACTGGATGCATGCGTCCGTCAGCGGGACCATTGGCCGGCGCCGACGGAAGTGGATGATCGTATCCATGCCGGCATTCGCGTGGAGGTCGCCCGTCACGAGGAACGGTCCGGTCTGGATGGACACGGCGCGTGGGATGGTCCGAAGGCGACGCTCGCGCTCGCCGCGCGGTCCCGTCGCATGAACGAGGAGAAGCTCCTCGCGGCGGACGAGGATCTCGGGGACGATCATCGGCTCGCCACCCAGGATGCGCTCGGCACGGACGTCGACGAGCAGGTACTCATCGTGACTGTTGAGCATGTCGGACAGGCGGCTCGCGTCCAGCCGAATCGAACCTGACAATCGTCCGTCTTCCGCGTAGGCCACGAATTCGACCTCCGGCTCCGCCGGCTCCGGGTCGGGTGCAGGAGCGGTGGCTTCCGGTTGGCGGAGCACGAGGCGCAGGCGATGTCCGACTGATCCAATCATGGTTGCGACGATCGGGCAACGGGTGCGATGGAGCAACGGCCCATTAGTACCGGCCCGCCAGGGACGTTTTCCGGCGAGTCGTCAGGCAAGCCCGAGCGTGATCAGGATCGAATCCAGCTTGTCGACGAGATCGACGATCGCAACGACCACAAGGAGGGCCCCCGCCAGGATCTCGATCCGGCGATGCTGCCGCACGATCCAGCGGACGATGGCCTGAGCGCGCAGTCCGGTCAGGAACGACAGCACGACCAGCGGCAGCCCGAAGCCGAGGCCGAACAGCAGGAACGTACCGATCTTGCCGGTCGCGTCCGCGACCCCGAGGCTGATCCCGAGGAGTGAGATCAGGAACGGTCCGGCACACGGCAGCGCGATCGGGCCGAGGAACAGGCCGTAGACATACGCCCGAGCAAAGGGATTCTGGACGATCGGGACGGTGGCGCCCGGCAATCGCTCGAACGGATTCCGCCCGGCCAGGAGGAGGACGCCGAGCAGGATCAGCAGGCCGTCGATCACGGGCGTCGCCACGGCCAACAGCCGGCTCGTGGGAACCGCGACGATGACGAGGATGATGGCGATCAGCGTCATCATCGTCAGCACGCCGGCGAGCACGATCAGCCCGAGGAGTCCAGTCCCGCGCCGGCCTTCGAGAGCCTTGCTGTTCGCGGCAAGATAGGCCACGAACCCCGGGTAGAGCGGGAGTAGGCAGGGTGACGCCGCGCTCGCAAGGCCGAGGCCGATGGGCCCGAGTCCGGCGAGCGCCCCACCGAGCTGATCGAACATCGCGGGGCTTCGCGGTCGCCTACGCGCCGTGCGAGGCGGCCAACTCCATGATCCGATCGACGCTCTTGTGGCCGAA
>JAYWFP010000146.1:0-10501 GCA_043778745.1 Chloroflexota bacterium | reverse complement strand
GTCCTGCGCGAGACGACCGAATGGGCTGAGGCCGTGGCCGTGTCGGCCGGCCGGATGGTGGTCGTCGGTCTGGATGCGGCCAGGGCGACCGCGGAGCTGGACCGTATCGCTCCGCTCGCGACCAGTCCCGCCGCAGCGCGCGCCCGCGCCGCAGCCGTCCGGATCGAGCCGAGCGGTGCCGCACAGGCCATTGCGGGCGCGCTGACCGGGTGAGCAGCATGATGTCGCCGATGCCCGGCGCACGATCTGAACTTGAGTTCGATGTCGGGGGCCGAATGCACGTGCTCCTGCTTCCGTCCTCCTACCCGACCGCTGCGTCGCCGGTCGCAGCGCTCTTCTGCCGGGACCAGGCGCAGGCCCTCGTGCGGAGTGGGGTCCGGGTGGGCGTCGTCTACCCCGATCGGCGCTCGCTTCGGACATTGTCGCCGCGAGCAGTATTGGAGCAGCACGGCCAGATACAGACGACCATCGACGGCGGAGCGACAACGATGCGGTGGTCGGGCTGGAACATCCCTCAGCGCGAAGCCAGCGGCCACCTCTTCCGGTCCATGGCCGTCCGCCTCATCGGCCGGTACATCGAGCGCTACGGCATGCCCGACCTCATCCATGCCCACGAAGCCGTGTGGGCCGGCGCCGCCGCTTCCCAAGCGGCGGAACGCTACGGTCTCCCCTATGTGCTGACGGAGCATTCGAGCGGATACGTGCTCGGCGAGATCCACGGCGAGGCCGCGGCGTGGGCAGGCCTCGCTTATCGGAAGGCGTCACGAGTGATCGCCGTGAGCCGTTTCCTCGCGGCGAGCATTGCGCCGTTCGGGGCGGCTCCCGAGGCGGTCGAGGTGATCGCGAACGTCGTCGACACGGACTTCTTCACGCTGCCCGACCGACCCAGGCGGCCGTCTGGCCGGACCCGCTTCCTGTGCCTTGCCCAACTCCAGCCTGCCAAGGGGATCGACCTCCTCCTGCGATCGTTCGCCCGGGCGGTCGCCGGTCGGGACTGGGCGACGCTCGAGATCGGCGGCGGCAATCGCGGGTGGGAAGCGCTCAAGGAGCTGGCCACCGAGCTTGGCATCGCCGAGCGGGTGACCTTCCTCGGTCGCCTCTCCCGGCACGAAGTGCGCAAGGCACTCTGGCGCGCCGATGTGCTCGTCGTGTCGAGCTACGTCGAGACGTTCGGCGTCGTGCTCGGAGAGGCCCTGGCCACAGGACTGCCCGTGATCACGACGCGCTGCGGTGGCCCGGAGGACATCGTCTCTGAGGATCTCGGACGGTTCGTGCCCGTCGGTGACGAGACGGCGATGACGCAGGCACTGCTTGAGTTCGATCCCGTTGTGGAGCTCGACCCGGATCGCGCCGAGCGACGGCGAGCCTCGATTGCCAGTCGCTTTAGCCATGCGGTCATCGGCCAGCGCCTGACCCACCTTTATGGCGACGTCATCGGCCGTTCTGACTGGGAGGGCGGCGCGCGTGTCTAGGCGCCAGGACGGTAGATGTGCCGGTGGCGCTCCACGTGGGATCAGATGCAGCCCCGGGAACCGGAGGCGGAGCTCGAGACGATGAAGCTCCAGGCTATGGCCCGAGGCGTCCTGGAGGCCCTCCGCCTGCCGGAGGTAGCGATCGAACTCGGTTGCGATCCGGCGTGCCGGAGTGTCTTCGAAGCGTTCGTTCGGCTTCATCCGCGGTACCGGGTCATTCAGAGCAAGCGATACGGGGTCGCGCTCACCCCGGTGCCCGAGGCCTTCGAGCAGTACCTGGCAGGCCGCCAGCGACAGGCGCTGCGCACGAATCGCAAACGGGCCCTCGATCACGGCTTCACCTTCTCCCCGATTGACCCACTAGCTCGCCTCGATGAGATCCTCGCAATCAACCGGTCTTCGGAGGAACGCCAGGGGCGTCCGATGCCGGCCTCCTACCTCGAGCTGGACGCGCTTCGGCGGAGCCTTGGCGCCGCCCCGCGAGTCTTCGGCGTCCTGGATCGCGAAGGCAGGCTCCGCGCTTACCTCGACCTGCTGGTGTGCGGCGAGGTGGCGATCCTCAGTCGGCTGCTCGGTCATGCCGACGTCCTTGAGGAGGGCGTGATGTACCTGCTGGTGAGCGAGGGGATCCGCGAGGCCACCGAGCTCCGGGCCGCCGCGGGGTCGCCTGCCTGGGTCATGTACGACACGTGGTTCGGCGCGCGACCCGGCCTCCGTTACTTCAAGGAGCGGCTTGGGTTTGCGCCATATCGCGTGCGATGGACCTGGTCGGCGCGATGACGGCCTCGACGGCGGTGACGCCCGAAGTCGCGGCCCGCCGAACCGGGCGGCCCGAAGGGCTTGGTTCAAAGGCAGCGCTGCCGTGCTGACCCTTCTATGGGCGTCGTATTGGCTGGGCCTCTTCGCACCGCTGGCCGTCTACGTCCTATATCCGCTCGGGGTCTTGTTCGCGGCGCGCCTGCGTACGTCTCGCGATCTGGTCGCGGATCTCCCGTGGCCGAGCGTCACGGTCGCCATCGCAGCCCACAACGAGGAGCGCGACATTGGCCGGGTCGTCGCCAGTGCGCTGGCGCAGGAGTACCCGGGTCCGCCCATCGAGGTGCTCGTGGGGCTGGATGGCTGCACCGATCGGACCGGCGACGTGCTGGCTGCAATGGGAGAGCCGCGGCTCCGCTGGCTCGACCTCGAGCGGGCGGGCAAGGCGGCGACTGACAACCGCCTGGTGGCAGCCACGACCACGGACGTCGTGGTCACGACGGCGGCCGGCGCCGTATATGACTTGGGGGCGCTGCATCTCCTGTGTGACCCGTTCCGCGACGCGACCGTTGGCTGCGTGTCCGGCGTGTTCGTCCCGCGCCAGGACGGCTCTGCGGCGGCCAGCGGCGAGGGTGTCTACTGGCGCCTCGAGTACGGCCTCATGGAGGCTGAGAGCCGTCTCGGGATCCTGGCCTGCGCGTCCGGCACGAGCATGGCCCACCGGCGCTCGATCTTCCGGCCGATCCCTCTCGACAGCGACGGAGACGTGGCGATCGCACCCAACGCCGTAGGGCAGGGGTACCGGACGGTGTTCGTGCGAGGGGCCGTCGTGCGCGACGACGGGCCGCGGGATCTGCGTGCCGTCCTGCGCAACCGGCGTCGGATGGCGATACGCGCGTTGCCGACGACCGCGCTCTCGGTAGCCCGTCTGGCCCGACACGGTCGGTGGGCCGCCGCCTTCGCCCTGGCGATGCACAAACTCATGCGCTGGCTCGTACCGTTTTGCCTGCCGCTTTGGGCGGGCGCGGCGATCGGGCTGACCATCGCGGGCGATGGGACCGCCGCCGCTCTCACTATCGCCCTGCTCCTGCTCGGAGCCGGGGCCGCGCTCCTCGCGGCCGCGTCCGGGCCGGGCCCGCGTGGCACGATCGCGAGCTTCGCGGTCGCGCAGATCGCGTTCGCCCTGGCGACGATTGACGTGGTCCGGGGTCGTCGAGCTCGCATGTGGTCCCGACAGTGACCGGCCGCCTGCGTCGGCTCGACGATTACCCGGTGGCGGGCTACGTGGACTTTGCTGTGGGCATCCGAGCGATACGGAGCCGGTAGACGGCCTCGTCCACGAGCCTGTCCACGTTCTCCCTGGTCTTCACGATCGGGCTGCCGTGCCACTGGCGCTCGTGGGTCAGGAGGTAGATCCTCGGCCGCCCTTCGCGCAGGGCGTCGGCGAGACCGTAGTCGCGCCACCAGCGACTCGACGACGTGGCGACGTCGCTGACGTAGACGTCGAAGGCGGCATGCAGGTCGGCCTGATAGGCCTCGAACGCCAAGCCCAGCTCGTCCAGGAGACCCGGCCCGACGAACTCGTTGTTGACGACTCCGAGGCGCCGGTTGATCCAGTCACCGTGGGAGGCGACGGAGGCGAGATCCGGGTTCCAGCGGGAGCGGAACGATGCGACGTTCGCGCGAAACGCGCCAATGATCTCCTCGCCGCGGGTGAGCACCTCGGCCCGATTCCGGAGTCCGAGCCGCTTGGCGATCGTGGCCGCCTCCTCGAAGTGGTAGCCCACCTCGAACCCGTCCCTGCGAAGGCGCGCGATGAACCCGGCGTGCACATGCGCCGTCCGGAGGCGGAAGTAGTAAGTCGCGTGCGCGCCATGGAGAACCTCCAGCCGATGGAACGCCTCGTTGCCGCGTACATCGCCGATGTCGACGTCGTGCCGAATAGCGAGGTACCGGCCGTCCTGCTCGAGGCCCCCGGACCGCCGCAATTGGTCGAACTGGGTCATCGAAACGAGTCGGTAGCCCAGCTCGTTCGATCTGGCGAGGAGCTCGCCGTACTCGTTCGCTCGGCTGGTGATCGCCACGTCCGCCCACAGTCGACCGAGTAGTCGGGGGATGGCTGAGCTGGGCCTCATTGAGCCTCTCCGTTCGGCCTGACGCGTGCCGCACGCCATGCCATGCCTCGCCGGAGCACTGTCTTCAGGAGAGCCACGAAGCGCGCCATGTCCGCTCGCTCTGGCACCACGAAGTGCCGCACGGCCACCCCGCTCATCCGGCTCGCCGCACGCAACATGAGGCCGGCGTTCAGGCTGTAGGAGATGAGGGATGCGCTTGCCGCCCCTGTGATTCCCCAAGCTGGAATCAGGACGACGTTCGCGACGACGTTGGCGAAGAGGGCGGCACTGGACGCCACGACGGTTGGTCGGGCGGAGCCGAGTCCGGTCACGTAGCCGGTGAGGACCTTCGACAGGCTGAGGGCCACGACGCCAGGAAGGAGGATGAGGAACGCCGGGATGCTCCCGACGAATGCGGGCAGGACCACGACAATGGCGATCATGCCCACGGGCATGACGACGACACCGGCGAACAGAGTCAACAGGATCGTGAGGCGCGAGACGTCCGCCACCGACCGGTTGGCACTCTCGCGGCTGGATGACGCGACATGGGGCAGGAAGATCGAGCTTACGGCGTCTGGCACGTAGAAAGTGATCTCGGCGAGGCTGACCGCAAGGCTGTACAGGCCGGTCGCAGCCGCCGAGTTGAGCATCCAGTTGAGGATGTAAACGTCGGCGCGATAGTTGAAGAACCCGGTGACAACGGCGGGATAGAGCCGAAACCCGTAGCCCAGGATCGAACGGCTCGAGACGGATCCTGCCGGCTCGCCGCGACGCCGGCGAATGACCCGCCCGAGCTCGAACAGGACCGCGACTGCCCCAAGCGCCGCGGTCGAGAAGTACGTCAGCACCGCGCCGAACACCTCGAGCCCCAGGCCCCCGACCAGAACCAGGATGAGGACAAGGGTCGCCGCGGACTGGGCCACCTGGATGAGGTTGTACACGCGGATCTCCTGGCGTCCATACAGGACGGTGCCCAGGAGCGCCCCCGTGAACTGGAACGGGATCGTGGCCAGGATCCAGGGCAGAAGCCCGGATGGGACGGTCTGCAGCACGGTCTGGCGGAGGACCGGCAGGAGTACAACCGTGCCCAGGATCAGCCAAATCGAGGCGGCGACGCTGAGGCCAATGGCCTGCCTGCGCAGCGCGGGGAGCGAGGCACCCCGGCCGGAGAAGAACGTCAGCGACGAGGGTAGCCCGAAGGTGGCCACAGCGTAGAGCGTCCCGGGGATGAGCGTGAGTGTGTAATAGATGCCGCGGCCCGCAGGGCCGAGCAGGCGAGCCAGCATGAAGGTCACGAGGAGAGCGAACCCGAACTGGAAGATGCGGGTAACGAAGACACCCGCTACCCGGCTGCCGAACGAGGGAAGCGGGGACTTTTCCCGGGAGCTCGCGCCGGTCGGATCCGCGACGGGATCGGACGGGCTGGGGCTCATCATCTCGTCTCCGGCCATCCGTTCATGGGCCACCGAGGATCCAGCGCCCTGCCTCCCTGCCGCCGCCGCTCCCCGACCTGGCGGACCCGGCGCGGCCCGAGTATAGGTCAGCGTCGCGGCCAGGGGCCGCCGGGTGGGGCGCTCCCGCCAGTTCGATATCATGGCCGCCTTGACGACGCTGCCACTCCCGCGCGCCATCGCCTGGCGGCGCTTCCCAGGCCGACTCCTCGATCTCGGGCCACCGAGGGCGCGGACGGCGGCGCTGCTTCTCCTGCTTGCTATCGCGATCGTCTCCCCGGACATCAGCCTCCCGGCCGGGCTGCCGGCGATCCGGCTCGAGCAGGTGCTGCTGCTGGTCCTGATTCCCTCCCTGCTGCGCTACCACGTCGCCCACCGGGACGCAAGGCGGGTTGGGATCGTCGACGCGGTGTTCCTCGGCCTGGGCCTGGCCATCGGTCTGTCCATCGTCTTCGCCCCGCTCCTCGTGCCGCAGGTAAGTCGGTCGACGCGGGATGTCTTCCAGCTGCTGAGACCGCTTGACTACTGGCTCCTCTACCGCCTCGCGAGGATCGCACCCGTCGACCGGCCGACGACGAACGGGCTGCTTCTCGTGCTCGGCCTGGCTGGCCTGGCGGGTGGCCTCTTCGCGGTGCTCCAGGTCGTGGGTGGCCAAGGCTTCAATGAAGCCGTGACCTCGATCTGGACCGGTCCCGGGCACAACCTGGCCGGCGTCATCGAGAACGGCCGCGCCGTGGGCACGGTTGGCAACGCCAACCTGTTCGGTCTCCTCCAGGGCTGGTTCGCGCTCGCGACGTTCGCCGCCCTCCTCCTGCCGGTCATTGGGCAAGCGCGCTGGACCCGTGCCGCCGCCCTCGCGCTCGCCCTGGCGACCGCCGGGCTGGTCGTCTCGCAATCGCGGAGCGCAAGCCTGAGCATCGCCGGGGCCGCCCTCGTGGGGATGCTCTTCCTGATCGGCTCACGCGCCCGAGGGAGGCTCGTCCTGGCGTGGACGCCCATCCTCGCGGGCGTCGCGATCGCCCTCGCGACGATCGCCGTCGCAGCCAGCGCACAGGGCTTCGCCGGTCGGTTTGCGGTCGGATCGCTCGGTTCCGACGCCTCGGTGATCGAGCGCCTGGCCATCCTGCGCTATGCATTTGCCGCGCGTGATGCGGGCGCGGAACGGCGCCTCATCTGCGAGGGCGATCCGACCGGCACGGTTCGGGCAGGGCACGAGCCGGTCGGCCCGGCGAACCCCGGGGACACCCGAGCCCCAGCCGCCGCCGTCGCGGCCGCCCTGATCGAGCGGACCTACTGTGCGACGGGTAGCTGGCCGACGGACGCCACCGCGCTGGGTCTGCCGGCGAGCGCGCCGTATCGCTTGCAGCTCGGCCCGGACGGGTACGAGGTGAGTCAGCCTGTCCCCCCGTCCGACCGCGACGCTCCGCTCTATGCTCTGACCAGCCATCCAAACCTCCTCCTTGACCCGAGCTTCGACGGGGCGACAGGCTCGAGCGGCTGGCTTACATCCAGTGGCTCGTCTTTGAGCTCGGTGTCGCCCGGCCGGTTCGGCCGGTCGGCGGCCCGCATCTGGTTGGCACCCGGTGGCTATCTCAACCAGTACGTCCTGTACACGTTCGCGCCTGGGACCGGATACACGGCGTCAATCTGGGCTCGCGGGACGGCCGGCGGGCCTCGGATCATCCGATTCCAGCTGGAGGCTTGGTTGACCGGCGGCGACAGGATCGCGCCGATCGGGCGCGCCGAGGCGGAATTGCCAGCCGACGGCGGTTGGGTTCGGCTATCGACTGCCTTCCGGACGCCGCAGGAAGATCAGATCTGGGTCATTCGGGCGATCGTCTCCGCGAGCGGTCCAGCCTCGACGGGAACGGTGGAGCTCGATGGCGCCGAGCTCACCCAGGGAAGCACCAGTCCGAACTTCGCCTATGTCAGGGACGTGGATCCGGCGACGCTCCCGTCGACGGTCCCGTCGTTTCGGCAGTCGCCACTCATCGGCGTCGGGCCGATGTCGAACATCGAGGTCGGCTCCTTCGATAACGAGTACGTCCTTGTGCTGGTCCGGTTCGGGGTGATCGGACTCGCAGCGTATGTGCTCCTGTTTCTCTCGGCCGGGATCACTGCGCTCGTCTCGTGGCGACGTCGCGTCGGGATCGAGGTGGGCGCGATCTCCTTCGCCCTCGGTCTGGCAATCCTGGCTACGGCCGTCTATAACATCGCGGCCGGGACCTACTACTCGTACCAGGTCATGGCGGTGCTCTGGCTGTGGGTCGGCTGGGTGAGCGTCGCCCGCCATTCGCCTCGAGACGGCATCGAAGGACCCGGAGGATCGAGATGACTCGCAGCGTGCGCCGCGACCGGATCTGGATGCTGACCTCGGTCCACCCGCCTCTCGATGCCCGGATCTTCCATCGGGAAGCCCGGGCAGCGGCCGAGGCCGGGTACCGCGTGACGATCCTGGCTCCGGATGCCGAGGAGGCAATCGTGGACGGCGTCACCTTGCGCCGACTCCCGGGGCCGCCCGGTCGCCTCGGGCGCGTGGTCCGCTGGCCGATCCTCCTCTGGCTCGCGGCGGTCGGTCGGGCCGACCTCTACCAGATTCATGATCCGGAGCTGCTCCCGTGGGGCCTCATCCTCCACCTCATCACAGGGCGGCCGGTCATCTACGATGCCCACGAGTACTTCAGCGAATCGATCCGGAGCAAGACCTGGATCCCGGCCGGGCTCCGGCGGCCCATCGCATGGCTGGCCGAGCGCCTCGAGAAGTTCATCGCGAGTCGGCTCTCGGCCGTCATCGCCGTGACGCCCGAAATGACGTCCCGGTTCGAGCGGGTCCAGAAACGGTCCGTGACGGTCATGAACTTCCCCCCGATACCTTCGTTGCCGGTCCCCCCACCCGAGCGCCTGCCCGTGGCGATCTACGCCGGCCTCATGAACCGGGAGCGAGGGCTGGACATCCTTCGCGAGACGGCCGCGAACGTGCGCAGGCGTCACCCGGGGTTCGAGCTTCGAGTCCTCGGCAGGGTGGAGTTTGATGGCCTGCCCGATGAGCAGGCGCTGCCGCCCGAGGCATGGACGGAGCCCGGGGTGCAGTTCCTCGGCGCTGTCCCCCAGCCCGAGGTTGCCGCGCAGCTGGCCGCGGCGAGCATCGGCTGGCTGCCCATGAACCCGACGATCCCGAGTAAGCGGCTGGCCTGGCCGGTGAAACTCGGCGAGTATATGGCGGCGGGTCTGCCCATCGTTGCCTCCGACCTGCCCGTTCAGGCGGCAGTCATCCGGGAGGCGGATTGCGGGATCGTGGTCGGGTCGTTCACTGCCGCATCCAATGCGGCCGCGATCATCGAGCTCCTCGACGACCCCGCCGTGGCGAGGGAGATGGGGGAACGTGGCCGCCACCATGCCCTCGCCCACCTGACCTGGGAGAGCCAGGCGGCGATCCTCGTTGGCCTCTATGAGGCGCTGCTCGGCCCGCGTACGGGGAGCTGATCGCCGTCCCTGTCGCCCCATCGAGTAGATCCGGGTCTGTGGGAACATCATCTGCATGTCCGGCCCCATCCGCGTCGTCCACGTCAACGACATCGCCTTTGTCGGGAGCACGCTCGTGCGGAACCTTCGCGCCGAGGGGGTCGACGCGAGCCTTATCGAACCCCTCCGGCTCGGGAGGACCATCCCGCGACCCTGGAGGCTGGCCGCCCTGCCCGTCCGGGCGATCGGGCTTCTCGCCGCTGGCGCGCGCGTCCGGTTCGGTGGATACGACGTCGCCCACGTGCACTTCGCCCGCCTCGGGATCGTCGGGCCGCTCGGCGGACGGCCCTACGTCCTCCACTGCCATGGCTCGGACATCCGCCGGGTTCGGCCGGGGTCGCCCTGGGGCCGCGAGGTACGTCCGTTCCTTCACCGCGCCGGACTCGTGTACTACTCGACGCCGGACCTCGAACCGTGGGTGACCGCATTCCGGCCGGACGCCGTCTTCCTACCGAACCCGATCGAGCTGCCCGGACCGTCCACGGCGACGGAGTCTCCGGGCCGCGACCTCCTGGTCGGCGTCCGGCTCGATCCAATCAAGGGTTTCGAGATGATCGAGGCCGTGGTCGCGGCCATCGTGCGTCGCCGACCGTCCACGACAATCACGGTCGTGGATCAAGGCCAGGAGGTCGGTCGCGTTCTCCGAGCCGCCGGCCCCGGGGGACGCCTTGTGGGGCCGGCACCACACCTCGGAATGCCTACGCTCTTTCGTAAGCATCGAATCGCGATTGGGCAGATGTTGGTCGGGTCGCTCGGGAACTACGAACTGGAGGCCATGGCAACCGGTGTCCCCGTCGCGGCCACGTTCCGGTTCCGAAGTGCGTACGCCGCGCAGCCCCCCGTCATCGATGATGCGTCGCCGGCTGCCGTGGCCGATCGAATCGTCGCGCTCCTTGATGACGAAGCGGAGCGTCGCGAGCTTGCGGAGGCCGGTCGTCAGTGGATCGCGGAGCACCACGGGGCGACGGCCATCGCCCGTCGTGTTGCGGCCGACTACCACTCGCTGCTGGGTCGCTGAGGCCGAACGGCGTCGCCCTGCGCCACGGTGACCTCGTCGAGCATGGCCGCGAGTCGTCGAGTCTGCGTGACGCGGTCGTAGCGGCGTTCCGGATCCGCCTGCCGATCCGGCCTCGGAGCTGACAGGAGCCGCTCGATCCCGTCGGCGACGGAGCCCGGCTCGGGA
>JAYWFP010000145.1:0-4515 GCA_043778745.1 Chloroflexota bacterium | reverse complement strand
GGCCGAGGAAGAATCGGAACCAGTTCGGATCCCAGCCGGCGTAGACGATCCCCTGGACCGTCATGCCGTAGATGAGTGCGCCGATGGCCGAACCGATCGCGGATCCGACACCGCCCGTCAGGGCACAACCCCCGACCACGGCCGCGATGATGTACAGGAATTCACCGCCGACACCGGAACCGGCCTGGACCGTGTTGTAGGCCGACAGCTGGTGCATCGCGTAGAACCAGGCGGAGAACCCGACAAACGCGAACAGACCGATCTTGACGCGCTTGGTCGGGACGCCGACCGCGCGGGCGCTGGCGGCGTTGCCGCCCGACGCGAGGATCCAGTTGCCGATGCGCGTGCGCAGCAGCACCCACGTGGCAATCGCCACGAACACGAACCACCACAGGATGAGAATGCTGAACTGGGGTCCGCCCTCGCCGCCGAACTGCAGCCGGAACGCGAAGATCGTGCGGATCACGTCGAAGCCGGCCACGCGGGCAACGCTCGGCGTCGACACGGCATTGGTCACGAGTTTGGTGACCCCGAGATTCAGCCCGAACAACATGAACAATGCGCTGAGCGTGATGAGGAAGCTCGGGATTCCGGTCTTGGTCACAAGCCAGCCGTTGAACACGCCGATTCCGATGCTCACGCTGAGGGCCAGCGCCATGCTGACGAAGAGTGGCAGGCCCAGGGTCACGGACATGACCGACGTCACCATCGACGCGGTCACGACGGCGACACCCGATGACAGGTCGAACTCGCCACCGATCATGAGGAGGGCGACCGCGACGGCCATGAGGCCGATGGTCGCGCTCTGGTAGAGAACCGTCGCCATGGCCGCCCATGAGCGGAACGGCTCGGCGACCACCCAGAACAGGATGAAGATGGCCATCGCTGCGACGAGGGCACTCAGCTCTCGTCGCAGCAGGATCTTTCGAAGCAACGATGGCATGGACGATCGGGGTGTGGATCGGGCGGCCGACTCCGGCCGCCCGAGTCCTGTGCTCACAGTGAGATCACCCGACCGGCTATTCGATCCACGCTCCCGTGTGAGCGATCACCGGGTCCCCTTCTTCGCGAAGGGCAGGATGACCTCGATATTCGAGGCGTCAACGATCGCCGGGCCGGTCAGGGTTGACAGGCCGCCGCCGATGACATTGCCGTTGATCTTGAACAGGACGAGCGAGGAGACGGACAGGTACCCCTGGAGGTACGGCTGGGCATCGACTGCCATTGCAATCCTGCCGTCCTTGATCGCGTTGGCGGCATCAAGGTTCAGGTCGAACGTAGCGACCTTGGCCTTGCTGCCGGCGACGCCGATCGCGTCGAGAGCGACGAGCGCGACCGGCGCACCCATCGTCACGATGTAATCGATCGACGGATCCTGCTGGAGCTTGGCCACGATCGATGCATTCACGGACGCATCGTCCGTGCCGTTGACCTGCATGTTCTCGCTCTTGACGCCTTCACCGACGCCCTTGCAGCGGGCCTCGAGGGCGGTGGAACCCTCCTGGTGAATCACGCACAGGACGTGCTTGCCGCCTTCTGTGGCAATGCGCTTCCCGAGCGCCTGGCCGGCGATGTATTCGTCCGACCCGAAGTACATGATCGCGCCCATGGACACCCAGTCCTCGATGCCCGAATCGAACATCACGACTGGCACGCCAGCGGTATTTGCGGCCTTGACGGCGCCGACGAGAGCCGAAGGCCCGGCCGCGGTCATGGCGATCCCATCGACCTTCGAATCGATGGCGTTCTGGACCAGGGTCGCCTGCTTCGTGAAGTCAGGGTCACTCGAGTACTTCAGGGTGACACCGAGATCCGAGGCGGCCTGCTTGGCGCCGGCCCGAATGATGTCCCAATAGGTGTCGCCGGGGGTCTCATGGGTGATCATCGCGATGGTCAGGCCCTTGCCGGATGGCCCGGAGCCGGCCGACCCCGAGCTCGCCGGAGCCTGGCTACACGCAGCAAACGCGAATGCAAACACCACCGCCGCCAGCGCTAGCCGGCCTCGTGCGGAACGCATCGTCACAGCGAATCCTCCTCCTACCGCTTCAACCCGGCGAGTCTGACATGCCGCTCGCGGGTGTCAATACGATCGTGATACCCGGTGATTGACCTGTGGACCTCCCTCCCTATCCGGCCGCACTGAGCGGAATGTCCGCATTCAGGGCGGAACTGCTCGTGATCTCGGAGATGGATACCCATCGCCGCTCGGCGGCGGACCGCTCCATCGCGTCGCACACCGCCTGGACGGCGAGGCCGTCGGCAAAACTTGGCGTCCAGACGCCGCTGGGCCAGGCCGTGACGAGGTCGACGGCCTGGCTCACGAAGGTCTCGCCGTAGCCGATGCCCTGGCCAATGGGCCAGGCGAGCGGTGCATATGGATGGCTCGGATGCTCGGCGCGGATCGTCCGCATGCCGTAGAGCTCCGGAGCGTCGCCGCCATCGCCGTACAGCAGCTCGTTCATGCGCGGGTAATCGAAGGCGAGCGTGCCCTTGGTCCCGTTGACCTCGACGCTGAAGTCGCACGGCCGGCGGACCGCCATCCGAGCCATCTCCATGGTCCCGCGCGCGCCACCGGCGAAGCGGACCAGCGCGGACGAGGCGTCGTCGATGGTCACGGGCACGTTGCCCTCGGCCGATGACCTTGACCGGATGAAGGTCTCCGATTGGGCCGAGACTTCGTCGATCGGCCCGACCATCCAGAGCGCCATGTCGATGAGGTGACTGCCGAGGTCGGCGATCGTCGTCCCGCCCATCGCCCTGTCGAATCGCCAGTCGAACGGCGTCGTCGGATCGGTGAACTCGTCCGACAGCCAGGTTGCTCGCCACAGGCGGACGTCGCCGATCGTGCCGTCGGCGATCATCCGACGCATCAGGGCCACCGCCGGAATCCGGCGGTAGTTGAACCCGATCGCGTTGCGCACGCCTGCCTTTGAGACCGCGGACCAGGCCGCGTGCGCCTGTCCATAGGACGTTCCGAGCGGCTTCTCGGACAGGACGGCCTTGCCGGCGGCGGCGGCGGCCTCCGCGACTTCGGCGTGCGCGCCGGGTGGCGTACAGATATCAACCATGTCGACGTCCGCGCGTTCGACGAGGTCGCGCCAGTCAGTCGTCCAACTTTCCGCACCATAGGCGGATGCCGCCGCGGCAACGCCCGCCTCGTCCCGGCCGGAGATCACCTTCACGATCGGCCGGAGCGGAAGGGTCGCGACGTTGGGCGCCACGCGGTAGCCGTAGCTGTGGGCGCGGCCCATCGTTCCGTAGCCGACAATCCCGATGCGCAGGTCCGGAACTCCGGTCACTTCGTGCCACTCCCGATGGGCAACCGGAGGGGCAGGATTGCGGCGGCGGCTCGCTCGGCTGCATCGAGAGCTGCGGCGGCGTCCTCGATGGACGCACCGGTGATTTGCCCACCGCGCGCATAGGTTGCGAAGCCCTCGGCTTGA
This sequence comes from Chloroflexota bacterium, assembly GCA_043778745.1. Lineage (GTDB taxonomy): Bacteria > Chloroflexota > Limnocylindria > Limnocylindrales > CSP1-4 > UBA5189. The sequence goes on along the minus strand of JAYWFP010000145.1, from coordinate 1,072 downwards.
CGAACCAGTGCGTCGAGCTGTGCCTGCTCGCCGTCGGCGGGATCCAGGAAGTCGCAGCGAACCGCATCCCGTGTCCCGAAGACCTCGATCCGGGCCATATCCCCGACCGGGAAGTAGCGCCCAAGGGACACGAACGCGCTCGCGCCACCCGACAGGGTCGCGATGGCCTGGGCGCTGTCGACGTCCGTCCAGACCCCGACAACCTCGATGGCCGGTGAGGAGATCACGCTGATGTCACCGAACTCCTGGCCGCTCAGCCAGCGAACCTGGTCGAATTCATGGACCCCCATGTCGCGGAAGATGCCACCGCTGTGGGCACGGAACATGTCGCTCGGCGGTGCGCCATCCCACTGGAAGCTGGCGAAGAGATGCGGCTCCCCGAGCTCGCCCTGCTCGATCCGCGTCCGCAGTGCCTGCAGCACCGGCACGTAGCGCCGCCAGTACGCGACCTGAATCGGGACACCGTGCCGCTCGGTTGCTTCCCGCGCCTGCTGCAACTCGCCGCTCGACAGGCCACATGGCTTCTCGCACAGGATCGGCAGGCCCGCCGCCGCGACCTGGGTGATGAGCTCCATATGGAGGTCGCTCGGGGCGGTGATGAGGACGCCGTCGATGCCGCCGGCATCGAGAAGGTCGGCCGCCGACGCGAAGATCCTCCGACCTGGCGCTTCGACGGCGTGATGGGCCGCCGCAACGGGTTCGGCGATCGACGTCACCACGACGCTGCGGGAACCGGCAAGGGCGCGAAGATGGGTCCGGCCCATGCGCCCTGCACCGATCATGCCCAGGCGAAAGGCGCCGTCGGTCACAGCCCGCGCCTGAGCAGGTACTGCCGGTTGGCGCGCTGATCCGCGGCCGCGCGCTCAAACCGCTCCTTCGTCTGCGGGAGCGTGTCCTGCTCCACGATCATCCAGCCTTCGTAGCCGATTGCATCGAGCGCCGCGATGACACCGTCTCCGTCCAAGTCGCCGTCTCCGAGCGCTGGAAACGCATCGCGGGACCAGATGTCGGTCGCAGGCGCTCCGTCCGCGATGATCTCGCGCATCACGGACCGTCGCGCATCCTTGAGGTG
>JAYWFP010000144.1:0-4580 GCA_043778745.1 Chloroflexota bacterium | reverse complement strand
CAGACCGCCGGCCTCTGACGGACGACGACCTCGCGCAGATCGCCGGTGCCCGTGAACTTCGATGGCCCGTTCCGGCGGCCGTTTGCTACGATGCGGATGGCGCCCCGCTGGACGGCAGCTTCCGAACCGGCGGCGTCCTTGGCGAGCATGGCCTTCATACCTGCTGACAGGAGCGCAAGGCCGTCCGGAGGAATCGCGTGAGCGAGCGCCCAACTGACCCGGCCGATGGCTTTGCGGCCATGAATGGCTGGGACCGCGAGTACGAAATCTATTCGGACCTGGACCTTCCGACGTATGTCGGCCCAACTACGTTCGCGAACCTGCCATGGGTCACCGATCCGGCCGAGCTTCGGGCCCGAAAGGTGGACGTGGCCATCGTGGGCGCCCCGTTCGACGACCTCGTCACCCATCGTCCTGGAGCCCGATTCGGCCCGCGCGCCATCCGGGAAGCCCAGTACAGTACCGGCGCCCTGAACTCCCTCCGGGTCGGGATCGAACCGTTTGCCCACCTCAACGTGGTCGATGCCGGAGACGCCAACATCGTCCCCGCGATGTGGGAGCGCGCCCACGCGATGATCTATCGAAAGGTGCTCCAGGTTGCCGAGACCGGTGCGATCCCGATTGTCCTCGGGGGCGACCATTCGATTACCTGGCCGTCCGCAACGGCGGTCGCCGAGGTACGCCGCCCGGGCAGCATCGGGATCGTCCATTTCGATGCCCATGCGGACACCGCGCCGGATTCATGGGGCCAACTCGCGAGCCACGGATCACCGATGCGGAGGTTGATCGAATCCGGGGCCGTGAAGGGGAGCAACTTCGTACAGGTCGGGCTCCGCGGCTACTGGCCATCACCCGACGTGCTCGACTGGATGCGCGAGCATGGCCTGCGCTATCACTTCATGACGGAGATCGAGGATCGGGGCGCGGAGGCGGTCGTCGCCGACGCCATCGCCGAGGCGCTCGACGGCCCCGACTCCATCTACCTGTCCCTCGACATCGATGTCGTCGATCCCGGGCTCGCGCCGGGGACCGGCACGCCGGAACCGGGCGGCATGCTCTCGCGAGAGGTCCTGCGGGCCGTGCGCCAGATCGTGGGTGCGGTCGATCTCGCGGGCATGGACATCGTCGAGGTGGCACCGCCATACGACTGGGCGGAATCGACGGCGATGATCGCCAATCGCGCCGCCCTCGAGGCGATTTCGGCCCTGGCTGCAAAGCGCCGCGACGGTACGTTTCCGCGTCGCACGGGCTGACCGACACGCACCCACTTCCCGACCACCCTTGACCCTCGCATTCGCCCGTCGCGGCGGGTCGGCCGTGGCCCCCGGGACCGACGGGGTAGGATCGATCCATGGACCGCGATGCGCCTGAGCGAGCCGATGCCTTGGCCCGCCTGTACGACCTGGATCTCGCAGCAGATCCGGGCGACCTCGATCTCTATCGCGCGTTGGCTACCCGGACGGGCGGGCCGATCGTGGAACTGTGCGCCGGGACGGGTCGGATCGCGGTCCCGTTGGCCGTATCCGGATTCGAAGTCACCGGCGTCGATATCGATCCTGCGATGGTCGCCCGGGCAATCCAGCGGGCCGACGCCCTCGGACGGGACGGCGTCCGTCGCCCGTCGTTCGTAGCCGGCGACCTGTTCGACGTTGCGATTCCGGGAGCCGGAACGTTCGCCCTCGGAATCCTGGCCCTCAATTCCATCCTGCTTCTCGGCGGACCCCGCGAGCAGCGACGAGCGATCGCCGTCATCGCGGAACTCCTCGCCCCGGGCGGTATCGCGGTGGTTGACGTGTGGTTGCCCCTGGCCGAGGACCTCGTCCGGTTCGATGGCCGCGTCGGCCTGGAGTGGGTGCGGACCGATCCGGAAACGGGTATCGACGTCGTCAAGACGACCGCTGCGTGGTACGACAGCGCCACTCGGGCGCTCACCCTGACGACCATCTTCGACCTGTCGGACCGGGGCGGTCCGGTTCATCGATGGGTGCGCGAGGACGCCATGCACCTGGTGTCGGCCGATGATCTTCGGCTGTACGCGGAGGACGCCGGACTCGAAGTCGAGGTCATGGCCGGCGACTACGACCTCTCGCCGATCGGTCCAGGCGACGGGCGAGCGATCCTTGTTGGCCGGCGGCCAGCAGCCCGGCGGCCAGCCGCCCGGCGGCCAGCCGCCCCGTGATACCTTGACGGCCATGGCTGCCAGCGATCAGATCCGCCTGCTGTTCATCGAGGATGTGCCGCAGGTCGCGCAATACGTCCGCGGTCTATTAATGGCGCAGAGCCAGATCATGCTGATCGACGTTATCGCTGATGGCGGCAAGGCCGTCCTCCAGGTCCCGGAGCTGCGGCCCGATGTCGTCATCGTGGACGCCCTGCTCCAGGGTCGCGTCAAGGCAGACCAGGTGGTGAGCCGCCTCCGGGAAGGCGGGAGCCGGGTTCCGGTGATCATGCTCACGGTCCCGCAGCAACCCGTTGACCTGGATCCCGAACGCGGCATTCATGGTGTCCTGTCCATGCCGTTCTCCGGTTACGACATCATCACGAGAGTGACGCAGGTCTTCAAGGATCAGGAAGCGGGCGAGGGGAATGCCCGGTCCAATGCCGTGGCCGTCTTCGCGCCAAAGGGCGGGGTGGGGCGGACCACGATTGCGTTCAACCTCGCGGTCGCCGCGGCTCGCCATGGCCACCGAACGGTCCTGGTGGACGGGAGCATTCAGTTCGCCGACGTTCGGGCACTCCTGCGCGTGCCAACGGATGCACCGTCAATTCTCGACCTGCCAACCGATCGGGTCGTCGAATCGGACCTGGCCGATGTGCTCTGGCGCGACCCGTCGGGTATCGACATTCTTCTGGCGCCGCCGCGAATCGAGATGGCCGAGATGGTCTCGACTCGGGACGTAGAGAAGGTCCTGTCGCTGCTTCGGCGCCTCTACGATGCCGTCATCATCGACATGTCGGTCGCGCTCGACGAGCTCAATCTCGTGCTCCTGGACCGGGTCGAGACGATCCTCGAGATCGTCACGTACGACTCGACGACCATCCACAACACCATTGCCATGGCCGATACCTTCCGATCCATCGGCTATCCGGCGTCCAAGGTGCAGTACCTGGTCAATCGCGCCGACGCGAACGGGGGCATCGATCCGGCCGATCTCGTCCGCGCTCTCGGGCGCGTCCCGGAGCACATGGTCCGGTCGGACGGCGGGGTCGTGGTGGCGGCCAACAACAAGGGCGTTCCATTCGTCCTGTCGGATCCGGGCGCCGGCGTCAGCCAGGATATCGACCGTGCCGCGGCAGCACTGCTGGGTGTCGGCAAGGCCCTTGCCGTCGGTGCACGCTGAGGGCCGGATGTCCGATCCCAGGCCAATCGGAGTCTTTGATTCGGGTGTCGGCGGGCTGACGGTCCTCCGCGAGATGTTGCGGCGTTCGCCCGCGGAATCGACGATCTATCTCGGTGACAACGCCCGCGCGCCGTATGGAACGCGCTCGGACGACGAGGTCATGGCCTTCAGCACAGAAGCGATCGATGCCCTGGTGGAGCGCGACGTCAAGGCCATCGTCATTGCCTGCAACACCTCGACAGCGGTGGCGATCGGGGAGCTGCGTCGGCGCCACGACGTGCCGATCCTGGGCGTGATCAGACCCGGGGCGGTCACTGCGTCACTGACGACGCGAAATCGACGCGTCGGCGTCATCGCGACACCGGCGACGATCAGGTCACACGCCTACTTCACGGCGATCAAGGAAGAGAACCCCGCGATCGAGGTTTACGAGCACGCGACCCCGGCCCTCGTGCCGATGGTCGAGGCCGGCCACCTCGAGGGACGTGAGGTTGCCGCCACGGTCGCCGACGCGCTGGCGCCCCTGCTCGGCCAGCGCGACGCCGCGGGCGAGTTCATTTTCCCGCTCCCGGGATCGGCGCGCATCGATACCTTGCTGCTGGGCTGCACGCACTATCCGCTCATTCGGTCAACCATCGCGGCAATCGCAGGGAACCGCATCGCGATCGTGGACTCGGCATCGGCGACGGCATCGGCGCTCCATGACCTCCTCGCCATCAATGGACTCGAGGCCCCGGGCACGACCCGGGGCACCGCCGCCGATGCCGGCCGAGCCGGGCACGATCGCCCCGAAGAGCGCAGCGGCTCCGTGACCCATGTCCAGTTCACCACCGGCGACGTCGAAGCCTTCCGGGACATCGCCCGCCGGATGTTCGGCGACGGGTTCGCCGACGTCGCTGCCATCGAACTCGGCGCAGGACGCACGTCGGAGCTGGTCGGATGATCCGGAGAGAAGGCGCCGCGCGGGATTCCGATGGGGCGGGAGGGAGTCGGCGCGGCCCGGGCATGGGCGCCCGGGGTTGGACGGCGGACCGGAGGTGGCAGGCCGGATTCCTCGTTGGTTCGGCCGTCGGGATCGGCGCCACGCTGATCGGTCGGCGGGCAGACCGCTCCGCCCAGCGTGGTCTCATCGATTGGGAAGAGGTCGAGCGTCTCGCCGTCGGCCGGGTCCAGGCCGGTTCGACCGGGCTGACCGACATCGAATTGCGGGCTGCCGACGCTGCGTATCACGAGGCCATG
>JAYWFP010000143.1:0-4596 GCA_043778745.1 Chloroflexota bacterium | reverse complement strand
ATCGGGGACCAGGCCGCGGCCATGAGTGACCGGCCCTCGTCCCGCAGATCGGCCACCACGGCCCCGGTCCGGGCGTCGATGATCCGAAGGGCTGGGTGAATGAGGTCCCCGTGCTCGCCATGCTCGATCGCGACGAGCGTCTCATCGGCGGACAGGCCCGCCAGCTCTGTGCCTCCCCGAATCGTGGCGTCGGCGCCCCCGAGGAGGAGCGATTCGGTGCTGGCCGCGAGGCGTTTCGCCGGGCCCGAGTCGTCGATGACGTACAGCCCGAAGCCGTCCTGGTTGCTGATGACTGCAACGGATCGCTCTCGCCCGGGGGCCATGCCTTCGTCCCAGCCGGTAGGCAGGCCCTCGGCGAGCGGCTCGGGCTCGCCGCCGCTGAACGGGGCGGCCAGCCATTCGCCCGCCTCGGACCCGGTCGTGTCGCGATGCCACAGGACCCACTCGCCGTCGGCGCTGACCTGGCCGGAGACGAGACCGATCGGCTCGCTCGTGATCTGGCGGTGCACGCCGGTCTCGAGGTCCCACGAGTGGAGCTGGTAGATGCCGCTCGCCGAGGAGACGTACACGAGCCGGTTCGGTGCGGTCCGTGACCACGTCGGGAAGCCGATGACGGGCGCCCGGAAGCGGCGTTGCCAGAGGGGGGTCGGGTCAGTCATGCGATGGAACCTCCTAGGGCGCGGGGCGCGGGGCGCGGGGCGCGGGGTGCGGGGCGCCGTCGACGCGGCGCGGGGCGCCGTCGACGGCGCGCGGGCGTTGGGCGCTCATGATGCCCGCTGGCGGTGGTTGTTCATGATGCTCGCTGGATCAGGATCGCGGCGGTCAGCAGGATCTGGCCGAGGTGGTACGGGACCATGACGGCGAGCCGATGCCACAGCGGCGCTGCGTCACGAGACTCAGGTGAATCGACGAACTGACGCCAGCCCAGCACCGAGTCCGAGGTCACGAACAGCCAGGCGCCGATGGCCGCAAGGAGCGAGCCACTCGCGGTGGCCGCGATCGCCATCAGCACGATCGCCGCGAAGTACGCCGCGACTGGACGTCGCATCTCGGCAGCCGTCGCGCCACGCAGGATCGGCCGGCCCACGAGAACAAGGAGTCCCACCCCCAGCACCGCCCCGATCAGCGCCGTGACGGCATTCAACGGCCCGAGCAGGAAGGCCGCGAGGTAGGCGACATGGGCCAGAAGGAATGCAGTCAAACCAGCCCTGAACCGCACGGGTGGCAGGAGCAGAAGATCGCCGACCAAGGAGGCACCAAGGGCGGCTCCGAGGAGCAGGCTGACCGGGCGCGCGTCCGGGTCGCCCAGCATCGCGGCGGCCAGCAGGACCGCGATGACCGCCGGCTTGGCGATCCGTTCCCGCCCCGCATCACCGCGGGCGACGGCATACCAGTCGACCAGTGCGACCAGAACCGCAAGGGACAGCAGCACGAGCTCCAGGTTCGTCAGCATCGGCCGGCCGGGGCAGAAGGGGCGTTCATCCCGGGTATGATGCCCCACGTGACGAACGAACCAGCGAACCTCCGGCCATGGTCGGGTGACCGCGGGCCGGCGGGATGGGGTCTCGGCGACGGACAGGCCATTCCGTGGGAGTACGCGGCGGCCCCCGAGGCGCGGGATGTGGTCCGGCTCCAGGAGCGCTACGGGCTGTTCATCAACGGCAAATTCAGCGAGGCGTCTGATGGCGCGGTCTTCGCGACGATCGACCCGTCGACGGAAGAGAAGCTCGCCGACGTCGCGCGCGCCACGCCCGAGGACGTCGATCGAGCCATTCGGGCCGCGCGGCGAGCCCAGAAGCGCAGTTGGGGCACGCTGCCGGGTCGCGAGCGGGCCAAATACCTGTTCCGGATCGCCCGGATCCTCCAGGAGCGTAGCCGCGAGTTCGCCGTGCTGGAGACCATGGATTCCGGCAAGCCGATCAAGGAGAGCCGGGACGTCGATGTTCCGCTCGCCGCAGCCCATTTCTGGTATTACGCCGGATGGGCCGACAAGCTCGAGTACGCGTTCCCGGGCCGGGTGGCGAAGCCCCTCGGCGTCGCGGCCCAGGTCATTCCCTGGAACTTCCCGCTGCTCATGCTGGCCTGGAAGATCGCGCCGGCACTGGCCGCGGGGAACACCGTGGTCCTGAAGCCGGCCTCCACCACTCCGCTCAGCGCCCTTCTGTTCGCCGAGGTCTGTCGTCAGGCGGATCTGCCGCCGGGGGTCGTGAATATCGTCCCGGGACCGGCGGCCATCGGCATGCATCTCGTCTCGAGCCCGGGTGTTGACAAGGTGGCCTTCACGGGCTCGACCGGCGTCGGCAAGCTCATCCATCGGGCCGTTGCCGGAACGGACAAGGCCCTGACCCTCGAACTTGGTGGCAAGGCCGCGAACATCGTGTTCGAGGATGCCGCGCTGGACCAGGCCGTCGAAGGAATCGTCAACGGGATCTACTTCAACCAGGGCGAGGTCTGCTGTGCGGGTTCGCGCCTGCTGGCCCAGGAATCGATCGTCGAGCCCCTGATCGAGAAGCTCAAGGATCGGCTGTCGACGATCCGGGTCGGCGATCCGCTCGACAAGAACACCGACGTCGGCGCGATCAATTCCCGCCAACAACTGGACAAGATCACGGAGCTGGTGGCGGCCGGCGTCGCCGAGGGCGCGGAGCTCTACCAGCCCAACTGCGACCTGCCGGATCGCGGCTATTTCTTCCGACCAACCCTGTTCACGAATGTCGCGCAGAGCCATCGGATCGCGAAGGAGGAGATCTTCGGGCCGGTGCTGTCGGTGCTGACCTTCCGGACGCCGGAAGAGGCGGTCGAGAAGGCCAATAACACGCCCTTCGGCCTGTCCGCCGGGATCTGGACGGAGAAGGGGAGCCGGATCCTGTCGATGGCGCGCCGGATGCGCGCTGGGGTCGTGTGGGCGAACACGTTCAATCGGTTCGATCCCGCATCGCCCTTCGGCGGCTACAAGGAATCGGGCTTTGGTCGCGAGGGCGGGATGCACGGGCTCCATGCCTACGTGCGGCTGGAGGATCGCTGATGGCCGTCCGGAGCCGTTCGGGCGTCGATCGCGCCGGCCCGCGAACGGTGCCAGCTGCCGCGGCCGTCGCGAACATCGCGCCGCGGATCGACGTCCGGAAGACGTACAAGCTGTACATCGGCGGCGCCTTTCCCAGGACGGAGAGCGGGCGCTCCTACCTGATCTCGGCCGCCGATGGCGCCCCGGTGGCCAACGCCTGCCGCGGGTCGCGCAAGGACGTTCGCGATGCCGTCCGCGCCGCGCGCAAGGCGTTCCCCGGCTGGGCCGACCGCACCGCGATGAACCGCGGTCAGGTCCTGTACCGCGTCGCCGAACTCATGGAAGGTCGCCGCGACCAGTTCATCGCCGAGGTTTCCCAGGCTGAGGGCTCGCGCTCCGATCGAGCCCGGATCGTGGTCGATCGGGCCATCGATCGCTGGGTCTGGTACGCGGGTTGGGCCGACAAGATCGCGCAAGTCCTGGGATCGTCCAACCCCGTGGCCGGCAGCTACTTCAACTTCACGATCCCGGAGCCGACTGGTGTCGTCGGGATCGTCAGCCCCGAGACCTCGTCGCTGCTCGGCCTGGTATCGAGGGTTGCGCCAGCACTGGTTACCGGAAACGCCGTGGTGGTCCTGACATCCGAAACGCGCCCGCTCCCGGCCATCACCCTGACCGAAGTCCTCGCGACGTCGGATGTCCCGGGCGGCGTGGTCAATGTCATCACCGGGTTCAAGAAGGAACTGGCGCCGGTTCTCGCCGCTCACGACGACGTCGATGCAATCGATGTCTGGGGTGTCGAGGACGCTGCCCGCCGGGAAATCGAGCTTCTTGCCACCGACAACGTCAAGCGGATCGCCCGTCGGCCCGTCGGCGTCAGCGACGCGCGGTTCGACTGGCTCGACGACCGGGCAACCGAGCGGCCCGAGTGGATCGCTGCGTACCTGGAAATGAAGACCGTCTGGCATCCCATCGGGGTGTGAGCGGGGGTACTGGGCGAGCAGGGAGGCCGCATGGCGTCGATCATCCACACGGAATCACTGACCAAGACGTACGGCGTCCATCGTGGAATCGTCGACGTCGATCTCGACATTGTCGCCGGCGAGATCTTCGGCTTCCTGGGGCCGAATGGCGCCGGCAAGACGACGACCATCCGGATCCTCCTCGACCTCATCCGTCCGAGCTCAGGGAGGGCTTCGGTCTTCGGGATCGAAACGACCGCGAACCCCGTCGAGATCCACCGTCGGATCGGCTACCTCCCGGGCGAGTTCACGTTGTACGACCGTCTGACCGGTGCCGAGACCATCGAGTATTTTGCCAATCTACGAGGGGGGCGAGATGTCGCGTACATCGCCGAGCTCGTTGATCGGCTCGGTCTTGACCCGAGCCGGCGTTTCCGCGAGTACTCAAAAGGTAACAAGCAAAAGGTCGGCTTGATCTGTGCGCTCCAGCATCGTCCGGAATTGCTGATCCTGGACGAGCCGACCGCTGGCCTTGACCCCCTCGTTCAGCAGGTGTTCAACGAGATCTTGTTCGAGGCCAAGGCCGCGGGGCGAACGGTATTCCTGTCATCGCACATCATCAGCGAGGTC
>JAYWFP010000142.1:0-10848 GCA_043778745.1 Chloroflexota bacterium | reverse complement strand
TGAAGATCGACCTGTCCCTGGTCCAGGGCGGGGCCAGCGAGACGCAGACGCTGTCCGTCCTCAGCACGCTTGTCGATCTCGCTCGGCGGTGGGGGGCGCTGACGATCGCCGAGGGCGTCGAGACTGCCGAGCAGCTCCAGATGATCCGGGTTCTCGATATCGATGCCGGCCAGGGTTATCTTCTGGGCCGGCCATCTGCCGAGGTCACCGGCGCGGACCTCGACCTCGACCAACTCGCCGGGGTGGCATCGGTCGGACGTCCCGCCACCGCGGCGTCGCGGCCCACGCCCGTTCGACCCTCGTTCGAAATTCGGCCTGGGATCACGGTCGCGCCCAGGACCGCCGAGGCGGTTCTCGCCGGACCACTCCCGAGTCCGTTCAGCCGACCCTAGACGCGAGAGGACCGACCTAAGCCATGCCCGCCAGAGCCCCGAGGTGCTCCGTTAGTCGGAGATTCTCCCGGTAGTCGATGGGTACCTCCACGAGCGCCGGCCCGTTGACTTCGAGCGCACGCATCAAGGTGGGATACAGGTCGTCCGCCGAGGTGGGTCGGAAGCCCGCAATGCCGAACGACTGCGCGTAGGCCACGAAGTCGGGATTGCCGAACTCGACCCCGAACGGACGGCCGAACTCGTTGCGCTGCTTCCAGTCGATCAGGCCGTAGCCGTCGTCTCGCCACACGACGACCACGACATTGGTCCCGATCCGCTTGGCGGTCTCGAGTTCCTGCGAGTTCATCAGGAACCCTCCATCTCCGCACAGGGCAATGACCTTGCGGTCGGGGTGGACGAGTTTCGCGGCAATCGCGCCTGGGAGCGAGATACCCATCGCGGCAAATCCGTTCGAGATGATCACGCTGTTTGGCTGGTACGCCTGGTACAGCCTCGATACCCAGACCTTGTGCGCTCCCACGTCACTTACGACAATGTCATCGGGTCCGAGGGCGCGGCGCATCTCGTAGATCGCCCGCTGCGGCTTGATCGGGAACCCCTGGTCGCCCTGACAGGCGAGCAGATCCTCGAGCAGGGCCGTCCGAAGGTCGGCGTTGACCAAGATCTCCTGCGACGCATGTCGAGCCGACGCGTCGCGGCCACCGACGCCCTGAGGGAGGACGGCTGCCAGCAGGCGCCGGAGCGTGCCGTCGATGTCGCCGACCAGTTCAACTTCGGGCTGGTAGGCGGCTTCAACCTCGGCCGGCTGGGTGTCGATGTGGATGATCCGTTTCGACCCGTCGGAGTTCCAGTGTGCGGGTGCGTACTCGACGAGGTCGTAGCCGACGCAGATCACGAGATCGGCTCGGTCAAAGCCCGCGAGGACGTGATCGCGAGCCTGGAGTCCCACGGCCATGAGCGAGAGATGTGATCGATCGTCGATGGCGCCTTTCCCCATGAATGTCACGGCTACGGGCACGTGGAGGCCGTTGGCGAGCGCGCGCAGGGCGTCCGACGCATGGCGCCGAAGGACGCCGTTGCCGGCAAGGATGATCGGCCGGCTTGAGGCGGCGAGGAGCCGCGCGCCGTGGTCGATCGCTTCGTCCGTCGGTTCCGGGAAGTAGGTCCGGCCGGGCGAGATCGGTTGTGTCCGACTACCCGATTCCGGCTCCATGGCCGCGAGGTTCTCGGGCAACTCGATGTGGGTCGGACCCGGCTTCTCGAGGCTCGCGACCCGAAAGGCCTTCCGAACGATCTCCGGAATCGCGTCGACACGCTCAACGCGCGTATTCCACTTGGTGACGGGCTGGAACATTCGGACGATGTCGACGACCTGGTGGGCCTCCTTGTGGAGTTTGTCCGAACTCGCCTGTCCCGTGATCGCGACCATCGGCGCCCGGTCGAGGAAGGCATCAGCGATCCCTGTGACAAGGTTCGTCGCGCCCGGCCCAAGGGTGGCCAGCGCCACGCTCGCCCGACCGGTCAATCGCCCATAAACGTCCGCCATGAAGGCCGCACCCTGCTCGTGGCGGGTCGTGATATGGCGGATCTTGTCGGTCCCCGCGAGCGCGTCGAGGATGTCCATCGTCTCCTCGCCGGGGACGGAGAAGACGTACTCACAGCCCTCCGCCTCAAGGCACTCGACGAGCAGATGGGCGGCAGTTCGGGGCGGCTTTCCATGCATCGGCGAAGTGTAGTCGCCGTGAGCGGCGGCCCTTCCCAGGAACCCGGCTCCGGCGCCAGGGTGGTGCGCCGCTGCCACGGGCCGGAAGTTTCAGCCCTTTCGGGACGACCTCGCTATCGAGGTTCCGAGGCCATCGCCGTACGGTGGTTGAGGACTCAGGCACCGGTTTACCGGTACCGCTCACGTCGGCGCGACATCGTCCGCTGGCCCCCCCACCGAGTCCTTGCCCCTGAGGTTGACGAATTGCGTTACAAGGCTACGCCGCCCCCGCACCGCCTCTCAGACCGGCCGGTTGCCCGTACGCGCGCCGTACGTTCCGGATCGATGTCTCCCGCGCATGTCATGACCATGACCGCGGCGATCCTCGTATCGCTTGTGCTGTTCACGACCGTACCGGTGGCTGCGGGTGGCGCCCAGATCTCGGTGAGCCCGAGCTGGACACTCCAGGGCAGCGACGTCGTCGTCACCGGCACCGGCTTCTCGCCGAGTCAGTCGGGCCAATTGGCGCTCGATGGGTCGACCACCGGGCTGCCTCAATTCAAGGCGAATCGTCAGGGTGCCTTCACGGCCCGCTTTACTGTGCCCACAACCGCTGCGTTCGGGTGGCACACCGTTCAGGCGCGGGTGGACACCAAGAACCGCGCAGCCCGGACAACCGACGTGGCGCAGGCTCAGTTCCTGATCGGATTCGATCCGGCCACGGCGACGCCTCCCGCGACCCCCGGGGCGTCCCCGACCTGGTTCCCGACGCCGTCCCCGAGCCCGACGGCGGCTCCGTCCGGAGCCCCGGCCGGAGCCTCCCTCACCTTCCCGATCCGAGCCGCCTTCTACTACCCCTGGTTCGGCGAGGCCTGGAACCAGCAGGGCTACAACCCGTTCAGTTGGTTCACGCCGACCCTCGGGTACTACGGAACCAGCGCGGTCGCCGCCCAGCACGTCTCTTCGATGCAGGGGGCAGGAATCCAGGCCGGGATCGCCAGTTGGTGGGGTCAGGCCAGCACGACGGATAGCCGCATCCCGACGCTGCTGTCGGTCGCCGGCTCGTTCCGCTGGTCGCTCTACTACGAGCAGGAGGGTTCGTCCAATCCTTCGACCGCCCAGATCAACTCCGACCTCACGTACATCGCCACGCACTACACCTCGAGCTCCGCGTACCTGCGCGTCGCCGGGAAGCCCGTGATTTTCGTCTACGCGGACGGTTCGGACGGATGTGGGATGGCCGACCGCTGGAAGGCGGCAAACACCGCCGGATTCTTTGTGGTGCTCAAGGTGTTCCCGGGATTCAAGCTCTGCGCGAACCAGCCGGAGTCCTGGCACCAGTACGCTCCGGCGGTCGCCGCCGACCACCAGACCGGCTACAGCTACTCGATCAGCCCCGGGTTCTGGAAGCGGTCCGAAGCGAGCGCTCGGCTGGTTCGCGACACCACGCGCTGGTCAAGCAACGTCGCGGCCATGAAGGCCTCCGGCGAACCGTGGCAGCTGATCACGACGTTCAACGAGTGGGGCGAGGGAACAGGCGTCGAGAACACGACGCAGTACGGATCCACCTATCTGAGCACGCTGTCCGGTACGAGCACGTCAGCGCCATCGCCGACCGCGACGCAGAGCAACCCGCCCACGGTCCAACCGGCGACGCCGGTGCCGACGACGGCTCCGACCGCGACGCCGCCTTCGGCGACGCCGCCACCCGCCACGGCCACGCCGCCACCACCCACCGCCCCGCCCACCGCCCCGCCCACGAGTCCCCCGTCGGGTACCGCGGTCCTCGTTGGTGCCGGCGACATCGCATCGTGCGCATCGTCGGGCGACGAGGCCGTCGCCAACCTCATCGACGGCATTGCCGGGACGGTCTTCACGGCCGGGGACAACGTGTACGACTCGGGGACGCCCACCGAATACGCGAACTGTTACGCGCCTTCATGGGGTCGGTTCAAGGCTCGAACAAAGGCCGCGGCAGGAAACCACGACTGGCTCACGGCCGGCGCCGCGGGGTACTTCGGGTACTTCGGGTACAGCCGCTCCTACTACGCCTACGACCTCGGGGCGTGGCGGGTCTACGTGATCGACTCCAACTGCGGACAGGTCGGCGGCTGCGGGGTCGGCTCGGCCCAGTACAACTGGCTGAAGGCCGATCTCGCGGCCAATCCGACCGCGTGCGTGGCCGCCTACTGGCACCACCCGCGGTTCTCGTCCGGCGAGCACGGGAGCACCACCTCCGTCCAGCCTATCTGGCAGGTCCTGTACGACGCCGGAGCCGAGGTCGTCCTCAATGGGCACGACCACGACTACGAGCGCTTCGCGCCCCAGACGCCGACCGGCGCCGCCGATCCCGCGAACGGGATCACGGAATTCGTCGTCGGGACCGGCGGCAAGAACCACTACGCGTTCGGCGCAACCCTGGCCAACAGCATCGCCCGGAACGCGGACACCTTCGGCGTCTTGAAGCTGACCTTGAGTGCCAGCTCCTACGCGTGGACGTTCATCCCCGAGGCCGGGAAGTCATTCACGGATAGCGGCTCGGCGGCCTGCCACTGAAGGTCCGGACGGACCGCCACGGCGAACCCTTCGGCGCCGCACCCCGGCCGCCGCCCGCGGCTGAGCGCCGCCCCCCGGCTGCCGCCCGCGGCTGAGGCCGAACTCCGGTCCGCGGGCCCACGGCTGAGCGCCGCAACCGTCATGCCCTGCGTGCCCAGATCGCCTGCGTGCCCAGATCGCCACGAAGAGCCACGATCGTCCGCGTCTGAACGCATGGACTGGGGCTTCCAACCCCGTTCCGAAGCGGAAAAAGGTGCTGCGTGCGATGATTGGGCGGCTCCGTGTTGCCCCCGTGCAACACCTGATCGTCCCGGGGCTATACCAGTACTTGCGCCTCTGGTACCTTCGGGTCCGTCTTCATCAACAGCCGGTTATCCATGAGTCACCGGCGGCTCAGCAATCCGGATCCAATGTAGACCTGGCCGTCAGGCGCAAGTTCGTTGTGCCTGACGGGCGGAGTGTCATGTTCAGGTTCGGGCGGGGGGAGGTTGTTTCGTGGCGCGTCAGATGTCGGGTCCGTCGCCTAGTGTTCCACTTCGGGCACTGCGATTCGGCGTGGTCGGGCTGACCGGAATCGGCGTCAATCAGGCGTTGTTCGTCCTGCTGTCCGAAGTTCTGGGAGTTCACTACCTCCTCGCGGCTATCTTCGCGACGGAGGGTTCCACGACCTGGAACTTCCTCCTTCTCGATCGATGGGCGATGGTCGGCCGACTGCGTGGCACGGGCCTCCGCCGTTTTGTCTCATACGCCCTGATCAACAACGCGACCCTGCTCCTGCGCCTGCCTGCACTATGGCTGCTGACCGGGGTCCTTCAGATCGACGGTCAGATCTCCAACATCCTCACCCTTGCGCTCCTGTTCGTGGTCCGCTTCACAATGGCGGATCGCCTGGTCTGGGGAGCGGCAGCGGGCGTTGAGTCCGCCGAGTTCGCCGCAGAGTCCTCTCCCTTTGGCGATGAGCGGTCAGCGCACGGCAGGGCCGGCGTACCAGTCATGATCGCCTCGTCGCCGGCACCGCGGTTCCGGTACAACATCGGCGGGATCATCCAGGTCCACTCGGCGGTCCAGCTCCCAGAACTCGCCTATTTCCGCACCGAAGAGGTCAGCGACCCGGACCTGATTATCTCGATCGGTTCTGTCGGCGGCTGGCCGTCACGCCGGATTCGCTTCACCCCGTCCGAGAGTCATCTCAAGTACGTCGAGCACCTCGGGTTCCTGGGAGCGAACTTCGAGGTCACGCTCGGCGCTCCGACCCGGATCGTGGCGTCACCGCTCCTCGCGATGTCGCGGCACGTGCTCTACACAAACGTCGTCGAGGCCCTCCTTCGCTTCATGCTTGTCGATCGGGGCTACGTGCTGCTCCACTCCGGGTGTGTCGCCAAGGACGGGCGGGCCACGCTCATCTCGGCCCAGACAGATACCGGCAAGACCAGCACCGTGATCCGTTTGGTGCGAGACTTTGGGTTCTCGTTCCTGAGCGATGACATGACGATCGTCAGCCCGAACGGGATCGCGATCAGCTACCCCAAGCCGATGACCCTGAGCTTCCACACGATGTCGGTCATCGCCGGTGCTCAACTCGGTGCGACGCATCGCGCCAAGCTTTCGGTCCAGAGCCGTGTGCACTCGAAATCCGGCCGCAGCATCGGCCAATCTCTCGGAAGCCGTAATATCCCGATCATGGCCATCAACTCGGCGACGCAGATCGCGGTTCCCCCACCGAAGTACCACATCACCTCCCTGCTCGACACCGAGGTCATGGCGCGTGCCAGGATCGACCGGGTGGTATTCATCGAGCGGGGCGAGGAGATGCGCGACCGCATGGAACTCAGCCCGGCCCTCGACCTGCTGATCGAGAACACCGATGACGCCTACGGCTTCCCACCCTTCGCAACCCTGGCCCCGCACTTGAAGATGGGTTCGTCGCTCTACCCGGAACTGCGCAACCGAGAGCGGATGCTCCTGGCGCAGGCCGTTGCAAGCGCGGATCTCTGGCAGCTCCGCGTTGCCGGTCACGGGTGGGCCGAGGTCATCCTCGAGCTGGACGCCGCGGGTCGGCAGCCGGTCGAGGAGCGAGAGGTGGCTGCCTTCCCGGTGGCTTCACCGAAGCACGTTGAGCAAGAGCAGGTCGAGCTCGCTCACGGCCGAAACTGAACCCCATATGGTCCGGGACGGGGTCGGCTTGAGGTTGCCGCGTTCCGGGACCGGTCTGATCGGCGAACGAGTGCGCCTGTTCCTGATCCTCGGTGGCCTGATGGTCATCGGGGCGATCCTGCGCGTCTGGTCGCTGGGGACGATCGGCTTCAACAGCGATGAGGCCGTCTACTCCGGGCAGGCGGCTGCGCTGGCCGGTGATCCAACGTACGGCGGCCTGTTCCAGGTCTTCCGGGCGCATCCGCTGCTCGTGCAGTACCTCGTCAGCCTCATGTTCCGGATCGCGGTCGACGACACCCTGGCAAGGCTCGTGGCGGTGGCGTTCGGCGTCGCGGCCATCCCACTCCTGTACGCGACCGGGTCCCTCCTGTATGGGCGCCGCGTCGGGATCGTTGCGGCTGCGCTCCTGACGGTCATGCCCTATCACGTGTTCGTGTCGCGCCAGATCCTGCTCGACGCCCCGATGACCACGCTGTTCCTCCTGGGCATCTACTGCGTTGCACGGTTCGTGGCGGATGGCGACGGGCGCTGGTTGTACGCGACGGCGATCGCCGGAGGCCTGGCCTTCCTCGCCAAGGAGACGGCGATCCTCCTGGTCCCTACGGCGGGAGCCATGGTCCTCGTGATCCCGGAGATTCGACTTCGGATCAAGGAGGTCCTGGTGGCCGCGGTCCTGTTCATCCTGGCGTTGTCGCCGTATCCGGCCGCCATCGCAGTGAGCGGCGCCAGCGATACGGCACGCCAGTTCCTGGTCTGGCAGCTCCTGCGCGCGCCGAACCACACCTGGACGTTCTATGCGGAGATTCTGCCGACCGCTGTGGGCGTGCTGGTCCTTCTCAGCGCCGGGGTCGGACTCGTCTCCCTGCTCCGTCGCCGCCAGTGGCAGGATCGACTCGTCATCGTGTGGATCCTCGCGCCGGTCGCGTTCTTCGAAGCATGGCCGGTCAAGGGCTACCAGTATCTCCTTCCGATTGCGCCAGCCATCGCGATCGTGGCCGGAGTCGGCCTCCTCGTCACGATGCCCGCGATCCTCAGAAGGATCGCGCCCACGATGCCGGCCCGCACCCGAGCTCGCATCGGTGCGGTGATCCTGGCGATCATGCTGGTGTCGCTGAGCGTGCCGACGGTCGCGGGGATCACCACGATCACAACGCGCGGCTCCCTTGCAGGAACCGGCGGACTCCCGGGCGCCCGGGAGGCTGGCCTCTGGATCCGGGAGAACGTCCCGCCGGGTGCGACGTTCATGACCATTGGCCCGACGATGGCCAACATCGTCCGCTACTACGGCCAGCGCTCCGCCTACGGGGTCAGCGTGAGCCCGAACCCCCTGCGCCGAAATCCCGCATATGATCCCATCCGCAATCCGGATCGCAGCATCCAGTTGCTGCGGCTCCAGTACATCGCGGTTGATATCTGGTCGGCGGACCGATCGCCCTTCTTCGAAAACGTCGTGCGAGGCTATGTGACCAAGTACAGCGGACGCCTCGTCTACGAGCAGCATGCCCAGGTCCGCGGTGCGGACGACTCAATCACCGATCAGATCGTGATCCAGATCTACGAGATCCGACCATGACCCGTCAATTGCGACCCGACCGGAAGGGTGCCGGGCCCCCGCTTCGCGTCCTCGTGCTGGTGGCCGCAGCCACGTTTGGCACCTTCGGGACACTCGCCGGCACACCGCCCACCGCCCGGGCGGACGGCGGCAAGGCCCGGACTCCGATCGAGCATCTCGTTGTGTTGATGCAGGAGAACCACACCTTCGACAACTACTTCGGAACGTTTCCGGGTGCCGATGGACCGGCCGACGGGACCTGCATTCCAAGGGATCCGAAGCAGCCGAGCCTCGGGTGCGTGGAGCCCTACCACCTCGAGAGCCTCAAGACGGTGGACCTCCACCACGGTAGATCGATCGGCCTCCAGGCCTACAACGGCGGACGGATGGATGGCTTCATCGCTGCCCAGAACGAGCGGAACCTGCCCGGCGAAGTCGCCATGGGCTACTACGACGGACGGGACCTGCCGCTGTACTGGAACTTGGCCACCGAATACGTGCTGGCCGATCAGTTCTTTAGCTCGGTCCAGGGCTCAAGCGAGGCGAATCACTTCTACTGGGTCGCCGGCCAGACGCCGAGTGGAGCAATCCCGGAACAGGGCTGGGCGTTCCCGACGATCTTCGATCGCCTCCAGGAGGCTGGGGTCAGCTGGAAGTTCTACGTCCAGAACTACGACCCAACGATCACCTACCGAAATCGCCAGCCGGCGTCCGACAAGGCCGCGCAGCTTGTGTGGGCACCGCTGCTGAACTTTGGCAGGTTCCTCGACGATCCCGCCTTGCACGAGCGAATCGTCAATCTCGATCAGTACTACATCGATGTCGCGAATGGTGAGCTGCCTGCGGTCGCCTACATCGTTCCGAGTGGGGCGAGCGAACACCCGCCCGGTGATGTCAGCCTCGGCCAGGTCTTTGCGACCTCGCTGGTCACGCAGCTGATGCGGACCCCCACCTGGGATTCGTCGCTCTTCACGATCACCTGGGACGACTGGGGTGGTTGGTACGACCACGTACCCCCTCCGGCAGTCGATGCCTTCGGCTACGGCTACCGTGTGCCGACTCTGTTCATCTCGCCCTATGCACGGAGCGGAACGATCGATTCGACCACGTACGACTTCACCTCCTTCCTGCGATTCATCGAGGACAACTGGTCCGTGGCGCCGCTGACCGGCCGCGACGCGACGGCCAACAGCATCGCCGCCGCGCTGGACTTCTCATCGCCACCGCGAGCCGCCCGTATCCCGGGACCGACATACCCGGATCGAGCCGACGTCGAGGCACGCAACCGTGACGTGCTGAGCGTGGTCTACACGGTCGCCCTGGGTTCGGCCGCTATCCTTCTCGTCCTGCTCATGCGACGCCGTCGGGGCCGCGTGAGCCCGACAACGGCGGGGCAGGACACGTGATGCGGACGACGGTTCGGCGATTCCGACGGGCCTTCAGTGCGGCCCTGGCGGGCGTCATCATGCTCATCGTCCTGCTATCGAGCCAGACGTCATTGGTCCTGGCTGCGAACCCGCCCGCTGCGCCGGTGCTCGGGACGCGGATCACCCTCTCGAACCCCGGCGACGTCGTGATCGGAACGACGGTCGTCGTCACCGCGCAACTCGCGACCCTGGGCGGCAATGCCCTCGCGTCGTCGCGGATCACGATGGACGTCAATGGCGTCCTCGCCCGCGCGACGCGCACGGATGCCACGGGCAAGATCGACCTGTCGCTGTCCTCGGACTATGTCAAGCAAGCCTCGACCCTGAAGATCCTGGTTGCCTTCGCTGGGGATTCGACACATGGCCCATCGGCTGCCCTGACGACGATCGTGATTCGGCCGGCGACCATCGATGTCGTGACGGTTCCGGCCGTCGTCGGTCTGTCGATCACCCTTGGAGATCAGGAGATTCTGACCGACGCTCAGGGGACCGCCAGTTTCGCCGTCAACCAAATCGCACGGCTGCGGCTGACCCCGCGCTTCGATCTGTCCGAATCCTCTGGTATCCGAGTTGGGTTCGTGCGCTGGAACGACGACGTCTACGATCCTGTCCGGATGGTTGATATCGCTGGTGATGCACGCCTCACCCTCGGGGTGCGCGTTGCCTATCGGACGTCGATGCGGTTCGTGGATCCCGATGGCAATGTCGTCGATCCCAGCCTGATCCAGAGCGTCCAGCTGGAAACGAGCTCCGGGCCCACGCGCACCGTGACGTCGTACGACGAGGTCTGGCTGGAGGCCCAGGTTCCTGTCAAACGGACCTTTGGCCTTGTCGGAGTGCCGAACATCCATCGCGTGAGCGAGGTCATGATCGCCGGGACCAACGTCGTGAACCGTGGGCAGCAAACCTGGGAGCCGACGCTCGATGGCGTATTGACGGTCGAGGTCCTGCTCTATCACCTCGACATCCGGGTCGAGGACGCGCTCCTGAAGTCTGCGATCGTGACGACGGTCACGCTCGAATACCCGGACGGAACGACGGTCACCCACGATACGACGAAGGACG